>DAOWGJ010000045.1 GCA_030637505.1 Holophagae bacterium | reverse complement strand
GAACGAACTAATAGGTATGGAGCCACCTATATTTCACCCTTCACCCTCCCCCCTACATGCACCCCGATTGCGGCCAGCCAAAGGACCGAGGTGACCAGATGAGAGACCTCCCACACTGTGCGCCACACCGGTTCGACGGCCACCTGCAGGAGATACCCTGAAACGACCATCGGCAACGTCATCAATGCCAAGACAATCCCGATCTTTCTGCCCTCAGGAGTGCGTAATTGCAACTTCGGCAACACATGAACCGCCCAGAACACACCGAAAACAAAGATCATCAACGGGGCCGACACGACGTGCGCGTGAAGGATGAACGGCTGCAACGGATGGTTGACCACCGACCACTGGTCAATCGGTTCCATCAGGTAGATCATCACCGCCAGGACAACGCCTGACCCCCCGACCAGGACGTTGGCCAGATGAAAAGCCCATCGAAGCCCTGGTTTCATCGGGATCCTTGTTGGATGACGGCGTGAACCGCCAGTGCACGCCGGACAGCATCGGTCGCCGCCCTCACGCTCAGGGTGGCCCCGGTCATCGCGTGGATGCCGGTCTTGAGGTCCAGTTCCCCATCGAGAGCCCGGCCGTCGAACTGTGCATACCATCGCCGCGGCGGAAGGTATTCCGGAGGCTCCCTGAAGGCCACGACCTCCACGCGCCGAACCCTCCCCTTCTCATCGATCATGACCACCAACGTTTCAGGGAGTGTCCGGACCCGGTGGGTGTCCAGATAGGCCCAGCCGACCACTCGCCCCCCCTCCCTCAGGGTAAACCGTGTCACCAGGGCCCGCTGCCCATCGGCCCCCGAGCGGTCCGCAACCGCCTCCAATTGTTCCGCCGTGAGGAACAGGCTCTCCCGGCTGACCTTGGCTCCGGGGAAAGCCAATCGAAGAGCCTGTTCGACCGACGGCAGGTCGGCGGCACCAACTACCGAGGACAACAGTGCCGGCGCAATGAGAAATAGAGGCCCGGCCTGTAAACCCAATGCCGCCCTCCGAGGGATAGTGCGGATGACTTCGAGGAACGAGAAGAAGAGAGTCGCCCTGGACTCCTTCATTGTGCCTTTTTGTGCCTTTTTGTGGCTATTTCTGACAGAGCTGCAGACTCCTCTCTCAGAACACATAGCCCAGCCCCAGGCTGAAGCGGTCGATCCCGGTCGACGCACCGTTGTCCACCTGTTGCCAGTCCACCTTGACGACGATCTGTTCCAGCGGCTTGTACGACAGACCCAATGTGAGAATCTCCGCTCGGTTTGCCGGGTCGGCCCACCAGCCGTCCGGAACCCTTGCCTGCGTATCCAAATCCTCCCACCGGAAAAACGGGATCAGCGCCTTCTGCCCCTTTCGACCGGCCAACAGATCCCAACCGACCTGGACATAAACTCCTTCGAGACGTTCTCCGACCGAAAAAGCGCCCTCGAGCCCCAGTGCGTTGTTGAGCTCCGCCACATCGTCCAGTTCCGCCTCGGCCCACAGCCCCCGCACCTCCAGACCACGCCACCGCCAGTCCAAATGGGCCTCCCAGATCACCGTCTGAACCTCGACCGCCCGGCCTGCGTCGGTCCTCAGATCCTGGCCCGACTGTCCGGCCCATGCCGAAAGGCCAAGGGTCAATCCTGGCGTGGGATCCCAATCCAGGCGCCCCACCCACGCAAGATCCTCGGCCTTGGCCTTGGACCCCTTCTGTCGGCCGCCGCGCAGACCCGAGGCCGAAAATCCGGAAGCGTCCAGTCCGTTGAGGATGTAGGTCCGGTAGCTCAAGGCGCCCCAAGAACCGAAGATCCCCGCCCCATTTTCCCTCCAGGTCGACGGAATGATCCGACGCTCGGTCTCCGGTCGATTGGCGCCGAGATAGGTCGTCGGTTCATGCATCTCGTTGATAAACCCCATTGGCACAAGGATCAGACCGGCCCGAATGCCGAGAGATTCCCGCCACAGGTAGTCCAGGTAGGCAAATTCCACGGACGCCTCCCCGCTTTTCGAGGTCGATGCGTGCTCAAATTCGATTTCCGTATTGAGCAGCCACCGGTCGGAGAACTTGTAGCCCAGGTAAATCACCGCACGAAGGTCGTCCAACGTGTCGGTCGTCCCCGAGGGATCACCGGACTGATCCTCCCCGTCGTAAAACGATCCCAACCACTCGCCATATCCACCGATCGAAACGCCTCGTTCGGTCCGATAGACCTTGGAGGCGCCAGGGCCCAGACCGTACAGGGAGGTCGATGCCTCGGCGACGATCGCCTCCCCGACTCGGAGATCTTCCAGTTCCGCAGCCAGAATCTCGATCTGTCGAGCCAGTTCCTCGAGGCGCTCCTCCCTCGGACCGGCCCCCCTGAGTTCCGCAAGCGCTGATTCGAGCTGCTTGACGCGCACTTCCAGATCCTCGACCGTCACCGGGGGCTCTTGTGCCCACGTCGCCGATGACGCGAGCATGAACACAACGACCGCACAACATCGGGTCAACTGTCTCATTCCCATCAATTTCCTCCCATTTGAATCGTGGACTCCGGAAATCCAGGTGTCGCCCATAAGACCTCGCCATCGCCGGAGACCCACAGGGCATGGACGTCGAGGGTTGGGTGGGACCGGATCCAGGCCCTCCCGGCCTCCGGCCCCATGACGAACAAGGCCGTCGAAAGGCTATCTGCAGCGACGGGGTCTGAAGCCACCACCGTCACGCTGCCCTCAAAACGGCTGGGGCTACCGGTACGAGGATCGATGATGTGGCCGATCCGGTCGGTCCCGACCGTGATCCCCCGCTGGGAGTTCCCCGACGTCGCCAAGCTCCCGGTTACCAGCCGGCAGGCCGTAACGCCGGACCACCTGTCCCGAGGATCGGCGATCGAAACACGGACATCTCCACAACGACCCGCACGCATCAGTTGACCACCAAAATTGAGATCAACACAGGTGGCTCCTGCCTCGAGGGCCGCACCGGCCGCCTCCCTCAGGGCGACACCCTTGCCGAAGGCCCCTGTATCCAATCGGAAGAGGCGATGCATCCGCCGCACCCGTTCACACTCGACCTGGAGGCTTTCCAGACTCGTGGCGGCCCACAGCTCTTCGATCTCATGAGTTTTCGGAAGACGGCCCATATCCAGCCTCAACCATGCCCCAACCAGCGCGCCCATTCCCGGGTGGAAGGCCCCTCCGGTAATTCTGCTCCACGAGACGGCGGATGACAGATCTTTCACGGTCTTCGGAGACACCTCGACCCATCGACCGATGCCGGCCCGGTTGATCCGAGAGACATCACTGTCCTCGCGCCAGGTCGATAATCTCCCCTCGACCTCCTCCACTGCCTGGACCGCAGCTTCAGACCCCCGCCAGGCATCATCTGAGGCTTGGGCTGTGACCGACACCTCAAGACGGGTCCCCATCGCCATCACCTCTCGCAGCACTTCGACAGCCTCGGCTCGAGAAACACAGGCAAATGCGAAAAGCACGATAAAACCTGACCACCATCCGGCTCTTCCGATTGTTCGCAACTGATTGATCACACTGTCCACCTTGGTTTCTTGAAACTGAGACTGTGTCCAGTTTCTTATCGAAACGCACCGTACACAAGGCTTCATAGATTGTCAAGTGTGGTTAACACTCAGCGCTGATGCGGATTTGGAAATCCACGCTCCACAAAAAAACAGGCCGGAAGCCTGCCATTATCACTCGATATTTTCTGCCCCCACGACACCGTTCAAACGCGCTCTCTCCCCCCCTCTCCCATGCTCCCCCTCTTTCCTACTTCAGCGCCTCGCTGAAAAGTAATCAATCACGCGCCGCAATCCCTGTTCCAACGAAACCTGGGGCTCCCAGCCCAACACTGCACGAGCCCTGGTGATATCAGGTTGACGAACCTTGGGATCGTCAACCGGCAGCTCCGTAAAAACGATTTTGGATGCGGACCCGGTCAGACGAACGATCTCCTCGGCAAACTGCAGGACCGTCATCTCCGCCGGGTTACCAATGTTCACAGGCAAGACGTGGTCCGAGAGCAGCAATCGGTAGATACCCTCAATCAAATCGTCGACATAGCAGAACGAACGAGTCTGTGAGCCGTCGCCAAAACACGTCAGCGCCTCATCGCCCAGAGCCTGGTTAATGAAGGTCGGCACGACCCGCCCGTCTCCGGCCCGCATCCTGGGCCCGTAGGTATTGAAAATTCTGACGATTCGGGTATCGACGCCGTGGTGACGGTGATAGGCCATCGTAATCGCCTCGGCGAACCGCTTGGCCTCGTCGTAGACACCCCGCGGCCCGACGGGATTGACGTTGCCCCAGTAGTCTTCCGGCTGAGGATGAACCAGGGGATCGCCATAGGTCTCCGACGTCGAAGCCAGTAGGAATCTGGCCCCCTTGGCTTTGGCGAGGCCAAGGGCTTTGTGCGTGCCCAGGGATCCGACCTTGAGGGTCTGGATCGGCAGTTTGAGGTAGTCAATCGGCGAGGCCGGCGAGGCGAAGTGCAGGATGTAGTCCAGCCGTCCCGGAACATCGATGAAGTTGGTCACGTCATACTTGACGAAAACAAAGCCGTCCCGCCCGAACAGATGCTCAATATTTTCCACGGCCCCGGTGATCAGATTGTCCATGCAGACGACCTCGAGACCCTCGCCGAGCAAACGCTCGCACAAATGCGATCCCAAAAACCCAGCCCCGCCGGTCACCAACGCTCTTTTCTTTTCGCTCATCTCTCCTCCGCGGCGGAACCGTAGCACGTCTGGAGAGGGTGACCAACCCGGGGGATCCGGAATCAAAAGAGACTCGGGCGGCCCGGCCGGGAGCTGTTAGCAATTAGCTTTTAGCGGTTAGCTCAGAAACCGCAGATCCGAGAGCCGAAAAGCGGTCTTGCTAACAGCTAACGGCTAATAGCTAACAGCTTTCTTGCCTTCTTCCGTGGAATCTCATTGGTAAGTGCCTAACCAACCTGCTCCGGGGTTCCGTAAACCAGTGGCGGCAGGTCGGCATCGGTCTCGGTGATGGTGAAGGCTCCGCGGACCTTGGCGATAACGGCCGGCTCATCGACCGGGCGATGGCCCAGAAGGACTCGGGCCACGGGTCGGCCAGGCTCGATGGAGTCCCCCAGCCGGACCAGAACCTCGATCCCCCCGGCGTCGTCGATTTCTTCGTCCAGCCGGCGCCGACCGGCTCCGACCTCGACAGCTGCCCGCCCGAGGTCCTCCCCGTCAACCGCCGTCAAGCGACCCGAGTCTTCGGCCAGGATGTCCACAACCCGCCGAGGTCGAGGCAGGAGACCGGGATCCGGATCGCCGCCGTGAGCTCGAACAAAGGCCTCCCACGCCGCCGCCGCAGATCCGTCGTCCAGGGCCTTCTCAAGGCCTGCTCGCGCCCTGGCCCGGTCGCGCCCGCACAGAACCAACGCCTCCTCGGCCAACCGAAGGGTGACCTCACGCAACGGCGCCGAACCGCGGCCCTCGAGGATCTCGATCGCCTCCCGGACCTCACAGGCAGTACCCAGGGCCGGTCCGAGGGGTTGGTCCATTTCAGTGACCAGAGCTTCGCATGCGACGCCGGCGCTTCGAGCGACGGACCGTAGAGCTTCGGCCAGTTCCACCGCCTCAGCGAGGGTCTTCCTGAAGGCGCCCGAGCCACATTTGACGTCCAGGATCAGGGTTCCGGCGCCCAGGGCCAGCTTCTTGGACATGATCGAGGAGACGATCAGAGGCAGAGAGGGCACGGTGGCGGTGATATCACGCAGGGCGTAGAGGGTCCGGTCTGCCGGCGCGATATTGTCGGTCTGAGCGACCACGGCGGCACCGCACTGTTCCAGCAGGCCAATCATGCCTGAGCGGTCCCAATCCACCCTGAAACCCGGGATGGCCTCCAGCTTGTCCAGGGTGCCCTGTGAGTGGCCGAGGCCACGTCCGGCCATCATTGCGACGGGGACCCCGACGGCCGCCATCAAAGGCGCAAATATCAGAGACACCGTATCGCCGATTCCGCCGGTGGAGTGTTTGTCCACTGCCTCGGGGACGGTGGCAGCCAGGGCCCAGGCCTCGCCGGAATGGAGCATCTCCTGGGTCAGCCGGCCGGTTTCCTCGGCGGTCATCCCACGAATGCAGATCGCCATCAGGAGGGCCGAGAGCTGCTCGGCAGGCAAACCACCATCGCCGGCGCCCCGTACGAACAGTGCGATCTCCTCCCGGGTCAGGCTCTCACCATCACGTTTTTTGGCGATGATCTCGGAAAAGGTCATCCGGCCGCCGGGCGTTTAGCCCAGTTCACCCAGTCTCTGTCGTGCCTGAGCGACGTATGGAGACTCGGGGAACTCATCGACCAATTTCTGGAAGTACTCCCGAGCCTGATCCGGCTTCTGTTCGGCAATAAAGACCTCGCCGAGTTCGAAGAGTGCGACGTCACGAGGCAACTGGGTGTTGCGGCCAACCACCATCTTCTCCAACTCGGCGGCGACTTCTGCGCCCTGGCCGGAGGCCGCACGAAGCCGCACGAGATCGAGCGCCGCCAGGCGGCCGATCGCATCGTCCTTGTGCCGGTTGACCAGCTGAACCAGGGTAGCTCTTGCAGTGTCGGTCTCTCCGCGGCCCAACTGGATTCGGGCCTGGTACAGCCTGGCGACATCGGCCTGGCCGGACCGGCCGTACTCTTCGATCACCTCGGCAAAGCCGGCTTCCGCCTTTGAAAGGTCGGTGGCGCCTCCCCGGGCAACGGCCTCTTGGTAGGCGGTAACGACCTGACTGAGCTTTTCCGAGGCGGCGTCTGCCTGCTTGCCGGACCACTGTCCGATCATCCACCAGATGAAGACGATGACCAAAACGGCGACGAGGCCGGCCAATGCTACTTTCCAGTACTCGCCGAATCGACGGATCAATTGATCCATTGTCGAGACGAATTCGTCTTGTTTCATTTGCTTACGGGTAATACGACGACCCATTCACTCCTCCTTGAACGATCCGGCCCCGAAAAAGACGCCAAACCAACCCCACAGGGGTGAGTACTCTAGGTCTGACGAGGCCCGGTGTCAATGAAGGAAGGTGGGAGGCTGGGAGGCTGGGAGGCTGGACATGGATCGAAGCAGTCAGTCCAACAAGGGCGGACACGGGGGTCCGCCCCTACGATTCGCTAGATATCTGTAGGGGCAGACCCCTGTGTCTGCCCGGAAACCTAGGGTTTAAGACTCGCTTCCCCCTCTTTCTCTTGGGGCGCCTTCAAATCGAACAGCGTGGTCAACTCGGGCAAGACTCGATAGGCCGTGGCATCCAGGCTCAAGGGGGTCAACGTCACCCAGCCACGGTGGAGCGCGGCCGTGTCACTCCCGGTGCCGTTCCCCATCGCCGGCGCCCATCGGCTTTTGAGATAGCGCACGCCGTCCTCTTCGCGCTTGAGATCGAAGCCTGCCACCTGGGGACGCTCGAGACCCTGGCGACAGAGGCGGTAACCGCGGATCGATGCCGGGTCCTTCGGAATATTGACATTGAGGTACACGCCCCGGGGCAGGGGCTGCGACCTGAGCGCATCAACAACGGGTTTGGCCCAGCGCGCGGCATCTTTGAAGTTCGGCTGAGGATCAGCCCAGTTGAGCTGCAGGGAAAACGCCACCGCGGTCGAACCGGCGAGAACGGCCTCGCGAGCGGCGCCGACCGTGCCGGAGTACCAGGCGATCCGCCCAACGTTCTCGCCCCTGTTGATGCCGGAAACCACAAGATCCGGGGGATCTTCGGCCAGTACAAAGGCCAGTCCAATACGGGTCGTCGTGGCAGGCGTCGCATCGACCGATACCGCCGGCGCACCTCCTACCGACCCGTGCGGCCGAACGGCGATCTCTCCCTGGTAGGTCAGAGCCGAACCCTTGCCGCTCTGGTGGTCGGTCGGCGCAACCACCGTGACCCGGTAGGCCGGATCCGCGTGAAGAACCACCGCTAGGGCCTCAAGCCCCGGAGCGTCCACACCGTCGTCATTGACCAGGAGAATGTGGAACGGCTTTGTCTCTCCGGCCCAGGTCATCGAGGTCGCCAGGACCAGCAGCACCACCAAGATCGTCATTCGTCGCATCGATACGCCTCCTACGAGTCGAAGGATTCTACCGCAGTCCGCTACACTCTTCCGATGGACCACCACCTCACTCTCGGCGCACACATTCTCCTTTGGGTCTTTCCCTTGCTGTTGACCGTCGGTGTCGTTACCGCCGCCTTGATGGAAAAACGCCAGACGGGGTCCTCCCGATGATCGATCCGACCACCTCGGTGACCATCGACATCGTCATGGTCTTCTATTTGTTCGTACTCTTGGGCATCGGTTGGTTAGCCGGCCGTCGCACCCACGGGGGTGACGACTTCCACCTGGCCGGCCGTTCCCTTGGGGCCTGGTCAGCCGGCATTTCCTCGACAGCGAGTTCCGAATCCGGATGGGTCACGCTTGGCGCAGTCGGCATGACCTATCACTTCGGCATCTCAGGTCTGTGGTTCGCCCCCGGATGCCTCCTGGGCTACTTGGTCAACGTCTACATCGTGGCCCCGCGGCTGCGGAAGCTGTCCGCGGACCAGGGTTCGGTGACCCTGACCGACGTCATTACCCGAAGGTGGGGGGATCCGAAAAACGTCCTGCGCATCACCGCAACGACGATCATCCTCCTATGCATGATGATCTATGTCGCCTCCCAGATGACCGCAGCGGGCAAGGCTTTTTCTACGACTCTCGATCTCGGGGCCTCCGGCTATTTCTGGGGCGTCATCATTGGCGCCATCGTCATCACGATCGTTACCCTGATGGGCGGATTCCGGGCCGTCGCCTGGACCGACCTCTTCCAGGGTCTGCTGGTCGCAGCGGGCGTTGTCATTCTTCCCCTCTATGCTGTCGCACGGCTCGGAGGCTTCGGGTCGTTGTTCCAGGGCTTGGCTGCAATCGACCCCAATCTTCTCAGTGCCGGCGGGGGGCGCATGGGACCGGCCCTTTGGGGCTTCATCGTCGGCGAGTTGGGAATCGGCTTGGGCTACCCCGGCATGCCCCACGTCGTCACCCGCTACATGGCCGCCCGGAACGACCGCGAGGTGCGACGGTTGCGGATCATCGCCATGCTGTGGGGCGTGGCGGTGTTCTACGGCGCGGGACTGGCCGGGCTGGTCGGACGGGTGATGCTGCCCGACCTCGCCGACGGCGAGACCGCCTTGATCGCCCTGGCCCTGAACCTGGTCCATCCCGTCATCGCGGGTCTTTTGCTGGCTGCGGTCATTTCGGCCGTGCTCTCCACCGTTTCTTCCCAATTGCTGGTCGCCGCCTCGGCGGTCTCCTATGACATTGTCGAAGGAGCGATGAATCTCAAACAGGACGACCGGCGCAGTCTGGTTCTCGGGCGATGGACCGTCGCCGTCGTCGGCATTCTGGGGGTCTTGATCGCCCTCAGGGGCGAGACCGTCGTCTTCTGGTTCGTGCTCTTCGCCTGGTCCGGCCTGGGGGCCAGCTTCGCACCTCTGACCCTGATGGCTCTCCGCCCAAACCTGATCAACCGGTACGGAGCGATGGCCTGCATGCTGACGGGAAGCGGCGTCACCGTCATCTGGAAACTGGGCATCAAGAACATCACCGATCCCACCTCGATCGGCCCCCTGCTCTTCGACCGGCTGTGGTGGATCACCCTGGTTGTCGCAGCGGTCATTCTTCTGATGGGCCGAGTCACCAAAACTTTCAACCCCGGCCACGTCACCGCCGTCCTGGCCGCCACCGGCATAACCCTGGCCGCGTGGTACCTGGTCCAGCTCTGGGGCATGCACAACCTCTACGAACTGGTGCCAGCGTTTATCCTCGCCACTGCGGCTGCGTTGGGGGTCAGTCGGATAGTGCCGGGAAACGATGGGGTTGAAGGGTAGGGGCGGACACAGGGGTCCGCCCCTACGATATTATGGACCTCCTCGACCTCTTCGCCCCTGGTTCTGCATCCCAGCTTCCTCGCCTTCCAGCGTCCCAGCTTCATTCCCTCGGCGGCGGCGTCATGCCGAACGACAGGCGCACAAAACGCCGGGCATTTTCCTGGAATCTCGCGAGGGCAGCATCATCGTCGTTGACGATCAGTCCGTGCTTTTTGAGGTTGGGATTGGAGCAGAAAGCCTCCAGGGGCACGCCGGCGATGCCGGTCTCCAGGTAGAAACCGACGGTCGGAGAAACCCCGGCCTTCTCCGCCAAGTCGGCACAGTGGTCGGACAGGCGAAGGTCGGCGTACATCGATCCCTCCCAGTCGAAACCGGTGGGATCCGGCAGGAGCGGCTGGTCGTGATCCAGGAGTTTGGCGTAGCGCATGAAGGCCCGGCGAAGCAACAGGCGCCTGCGCCGTTGCATGTGCCGCCCGATGCGGAGTTGCAGCCGGATGCGCTGCTCGGCCAGCTCGCGGTCCCCGGTGACGAAGGGGGCGATCAGGGAGAGCATCACGGCCTGCATCGCGTTGGAAGGCCCGGCCATGATGTTCTGCGCGTACCGGGTGATGCCGCCGGCCAAGGAAGCTGACCGGGTCAAGAGGGCGCCGGCTCTCAAGCCCGTGACGCCATGAGTCTTGGACAGAGAATCGATGATGATGATGGCGTCGGCGAAGCGCGGATCATCCTCGTACCAGGCAAGAAGTTCCCGATCGCGGGGATGCAGCCGGACGTAGACCGAGTCCAGGATGATCGCGGCGTGAGGCCATCGATCGAGCACGGCCTCCACAAAGGCCTTGAGCTTCGCCGGTTCCAGTGTGCGGCCCGTCGGGTTGTTGACCGGCATCACGTAAACGCCGTCGATCTCGGTCCCCTCGGGAACCCTGGCTACATCGGCCGCATCAGGGTCCATCCCGCGTAGGTGCGGCGCCAAGAGATGGACCTTCATCCCCTGAAGAGCCATTTGATCCAGTGGACATGGAAAAGTGGGGATCGGCACAAGAATGGTCGCCGGCTCCGCCGTGCCGACCCGGTCCCTTCTGGCCTCGGCAACCCCGAGCAAAGCCGCTTGAAGAGCCTGGTTGCCACCGTGGAAGACGAAGATCTGCGGCGTCGAGCGTGCGGCGTTTTCGAACCGGATTCCCAGTTGGTGGGACCACATCTCGGACCAACCCTTGACGACCGTGGAATAACCCAGCGAGTCCAGGTTGTAGCCCATCGGGTGAGCAGACAACTGGCGGAGCCACCCACCCATGTGCTCGAACGAAGAATCCAGCAGGGACCCCCAGTCCTGGCGGAGACCGGGGTCCTCCGGATCGTCGGCCGGGACCGTTCTCCAATCCAGGTCACCGATCGCGGTGGCCAGATCGTCGTAGCCGAGAGACTGCATCGTGCTGACCGTCCGACTCATCAGCCTTATCGGCGCACTGGCAAACAAATCGCGATATCTCGCAAACACCTCAAGGCGTTTGGACCGGGCGTTGGATCGACCTCGTTCCATGGTGTGCTCCCCCTCGGAGGAGATGATAGCAAGGAGAGATGAACGTCCAACGTTCTTCCCCCTTGACACATCACCTCGGGTGCGAAACTATGAATGAGCGTTCATTCATCTGGAGGGGCCATGCCCGGAAGCGACAGTGCTCGCAAATTGACACCGCGGGAATTCAAAAGGAAGAAGATCCTCAGGGCTGCGATTGAGGTCTTCGCCAGGGACGGCTATTTCTCGGCTCGTATGACTGACGTCGCAAAGGCGGCTGACGTGGCCGACGGTACGCTCTACCTCTATTTTGACGGCAAAGAGCACCTTCTGCTGTCAGTCTTCGACGATGCGTTGGAACGGTTCATCGACCAGTTGAAGCAGGAAATGGAGCGTCTCGACGACCCGCTGGCCAAACTCAAGGTAATGGTCCGCCTTCATCTCGAGGCCTTGGGGAGAGATCGGGCACTGGCACACGTGCTTCAGATCGAGACCCGCCACTCCAGGAAATTCATGCGGCTCCTCTCCCGTGGTAAACTCGGCGAGTATTTGAGCCTCCTGAACGACATTGTCAAGGAGGGCCAAGATTTGGGGAGTTTCCGGAGAGACGTCAACACCGGATTGGCCACCAACGTGATCTTCGGCGCCGTCGATGAGTTGGTCAATCGGTGGCTTTTGGCAGACGAGCCCGGCGACCTCACCCAATATCAGGGGCCTCTCTTGAAGATGCTTTTTCAGGGAATCGTGCCGTGTGAATTCCACGAAGGAGCCGCCGGATGACCGTCAAGAACGTCCTCGATATCTACCGCCTCGAAACCGAAAAGCCGCGAAAAGAACACTATTTCCATTTTTTTCCCGGTGGCAAGCGTGTCTTTTCGACAGAGGAGTTCTTCGAACGCACGTCGTTCCTCTCGGTGGGACTCGAAAAGCTGGGCCTGAAACGCGGTGACCGCCTGATGATGCTGTTGGACAACCGGCCCGAGTGGCACATGGTTGACCTGGCGACGATCGTCCACGCCGCCATCGACGTCCCGATCTACGGAACCCTGACCGCCGAGCAGATAGCCTTCCAGGCCCAGGATTCCGGCGCCAAAATCGCCATCGCAGAGAATGCCGAGCAGATGGCCAAATTCCTCAAAATCAAGGACCAGTGCCCCGACCTGAAGACCCTGATCCAGATTGAGGGAGAGACGGCCGAGGTTGTCTTGACCCTCGATGAAGTCGTCGACAGCGGCGACTGCGAAGATGCCGGCGACCTCTTTTGGGAACGGGCCAAGAAGGTCAAACCGGAAGACACCCTGACCCTGATTTACACCTCGGGGACCACCGGAAACCCCAAAGGCGTTGAACTGACACACGCAAACCTGGTACAGAACGTGATTCCCTCGGCCACACGGGCTGTAATCACATCAGACGGTGATTTTGGGTTGGAGTTCTTGCCCCTGTGCCACGTTTTGGAGCGAATGGTGGGTTACCTCTATATGTACGTGGCGGTTCCCAAGGCCTACTGTTCAGTACATCACGTCGCCGACTTGTTGGCGGAGATCAAACCGACGGTCTTCGCCAGTGTGCCCCGGCTGTTCGAGAAGATTCACGACAAGATCCAGGGCAAGGTCGCTGCGGCACCGGCAATCCGCCGGGCCCTTTTCAGTTGGGCCATCAACCAGGGCAAAAAGGCCTATCCTGAGAGACTCGCCGGGCGTGAACCAGGTGGTCTTGCCTACAAATTGGCTGAGAAACTGGTGCTCTCGAAAGTCCGAGAGGGCATGGGTGGCAGAGTCCGGCTCTGCGTTTCCGGCGGCGCCCCCCTTCCGCAGTTCGTCGGTGAATTCCTGCACTCGATCGGTATCTGGGTCATCGAAGGTTATGGCCTGACCGAGACCTCACCGGTGATCGCCGTCAATGGTACCGCGGCGAACATGACGCGACTGGGAACCGTCGGCAAGGTGATCGACAACGTTGAGGCCAAGATTGCGGACGACGGTGAACTCTGCGTTCGCGGCCCCTCCGTTATGACAGGCTATTGGAATTTGCCCGACAAGACCGCCGAGGTCTTCGACGAGGATGGATTCTTCTTGACCGGCGACATCGCCGAGATCGACGACGATGGTTTCATTCGCATCACTGACCGGAAAAAGGACTTGATCGTCAACGCCGGCGGCAAGAATATCGCGCCACAGCCGATCGAAAACGAGATCAAGCAATCAATCTTCGTCGACAACGTCGTATTGATCGGCGATAAAAAACCCTTCATGGTGGCGCTGATCTCGCCCAACGAGGAGGAACTGGCCTCCTGGGCCAAACAACAGGGCCTGCACGGCGAAACGACCGAAGAGTTGTCCAAGCTCCCCGAGGTCGTGGCACTGTTCGAGGACGTGATCTCCAAGACCAATGAGAGCCTCGCCCGTTACGAACAGGTTGGGAAGTTCACCGTACTCCCACTGATGCTTTCAATCGAAAGCGGCCACCTCACCCCGACGATGAAGGTCAAACGCCGTGTCGTCGAGCAGGACCATCAGGACCTGATCGACGGGATGTACGAGAGGTAGGGACCCGCTCCGGCTGAGCCGGAGTGGGCTGGGAACCGGCGCCCGGTCCAAGGGACCGGCCACAGCGAAACCGTAGGGTGGACCTTGGCCCACCAGTTCAAATTTTCGGATCTCACAATGGTGGGCCAAGGCCCACCCTACCGGCTCTTTTGTCTTGCGTCCCAGCTTCCTGGCTTCCTAGCGTCCCAGCGTTTTTGACCCTTTCGACCCCAGCCCATTCCGTCTCCGACTTTGCTTGAATCCGGTCAATCCAGCCCATGCTGGTCGCTTCGCAACCTCCACGGCTTCGCCGTGATCGCCCTCCGGGCGATGCGCGATGTCCCTACCCCACCATCTGCACGACCACCAGCGTTGCGTCGTCGTGCAAAGGACGGCCTTCGGAATGCGCTTCCACTGCCTGGAAGATCGCCTCGGCGGCAGCCTCTGGACCTACCTCACACGGCGATGAGGTAACCACATCGATGAGGCGGTCCTGACCGAACTCCTCTTCCTCGGGGTTTTCGGCCTCGGTCAAACCATCGGTATAGAGGAAGACCGTATCTCCAGGCCTCAGGTTGAGACTCTCGGTCTCGTAAGTGACACCGTCGAGAATGCCCAGCGGCAGACCGGACGACGCGATCTGTTCCACTCGGCCGTCGCACCGCCGCACGAGGATCGGACAGTGCCCGGCGTTGACAGCATATAAACTCCCGTCAGGGACGATCCGGATCATCGCAAAGGTAGCAAACCGGTTGTCGTCGGTTGCCCCACACAAAAAGCCGTTGAGTCGAGAAGCCAGGTCCTCCAGCCGGAAGTCTTCGGGGACTAACAGCCGCACCCCGGCCTGAACACCGGAGGCAATCAATCCTGCGCCGACGCCTTTGCCCGATACATCGGTAACGGTAACGACCAGATCGCCATCTTGGACAAGGAGGTCGTAAGTGTCCCCGGCGACGTGGCGGGTCGGGTTGGACATGGCATGGATCCTGAAGCCTGACAGATCAGGCGGACATTGAGGCAACAGGTGCCCCTGGATCGTCGCCGCCACCTCCAACTCCCTCTGGAACCTGTCCCGTTCCAGGCTCTCCCTGGTCAGGCGGGCATATTCCAGTGCCACCGTTACCTGCAAGGCAAAGAGTTCCAGCAGGTTTCGGTCCTGCGGGGCAAAGGGCTCCGTACCTGCCCGGGCCTCCTTGTGGGCTACCACCAGGACACCCAGAGGGCCGGAAGCCGCCTTCAGCGGAAGAGCGATGACATCATCGGTGACGATGGCTTCGTGGCGCGCCTGGTCGATCGCCTCCGGGCCCAGGACTTCCGGGCCGAACCGACCGACCGGCGCCTCGCTGGACTCGAGGAACAGATGGGCACTCTTGACTCCCAGCAGGGCCACCAGGTGGGCCACCAATTCCTCCGCCAAAGCGACCGGATCGTCCAACCCACCGATGGTCGTCGCGATTGCTCGAATGGCCTCCAGTTCCCACAGGTGAAATCTCTCCTCGAACTGCGATCGCTTCAATTCCGCACTGAGGTCCCAGGCACGAAGTACCAATCGGATCGAACCTAACGCCATCTCATCCAGGCGGTCAGGCTGCAACAAGCGTAAGGTCCAGCCGCCCCGGCCGTCACCCAAGAGCACGTCACTCCAGCCCTCTTTGACCTCTTCCTCCTGCGGACTCAATGACTTCGGCCAACGCGCCACCTCCGCTCCAAAGGCGTTCAGAATGCCCGCCCGTGAGCCGGTGGTCTTCACGACCTGTTGCAGGAAATCTCCCGGAAGGACGGCCGAACCCTGGCCACCCAGGGCCAGGTCGGCCCACCGAAGAAAATCAGGCAGAGCCATCAACGACGAACGAGGTCACTGCGGCCTCACGATCGGGAAAGATACCGGCGTACTGATCGAGCCCCATGATCTCGAAGGTCTTGGCGATCGTCGGCGTCAGATTACAGAAGGCCAACTTACCGTCACCCTCCATGATCTTCTCCATGATCTCGAGCAGAATAGAGACTCCGATCGAGTTAATGATTCTGGTCCCGTCCAGATCGATCACCAGGGAGTTGCAACCCCCACCGACCAGCTCCCAGGCGGCATCCGCTACGGCCTGACCACCTTCGTTATTGATGTAGCCGGCCGCCGCAATCAAACCGAGTCCGTCGTCGAGAACTGTCGTCTGCAAGTTCATCTGAGGTTCATTCATGGTGCGCTCTCCAGTTCCTTCCACATGCATACCCGGGTCAAGCCCGGTCTGGAACTGATCTGCACATCGTCCATCAGCTCGCGGATTAGGGTCAAACCCCATCCTCGCTTCGAGACGCACCCTTGAACGCGCGTCGAGTCATCCGGGGGACAGGCGTCCGGGTCAAAACCCCGGCCCTGATCCTCGACCTCGACTCGCATTCGAGGAGACCTTCCATCCTCACTGGCCAAACGCACGACGAATGAGGAACCACCATGCTCCATGGCATTCAGGCAGGCCTCAACCAGCGCGACACTGACGGCTTCAATGCCATCGCGGTCCATTCCCAGGGCTTTCCCAAGGGTCTCAACCGCTTTGGCCGCCACCAACTCGACATTTGGCACGGCGGGAAGGTGCAGCACCACCTCCATAATACGGCTACAACTGTAGCAGAACGCTTGTGAGGCTCCACGCAATCCTCATGTGCTGCACCGGGATCGCGAGACTGAGATGGAGCGCTTGGACAGTTGCAACTCCGAGAGCCGCAAGACCGAAAGCCGCCACTGAATAGCGAACGAGTACCATAGACCTCATCTAACCCCTCCGTCCCGGTTTACAGCAAGGTCCGTGCCAATCTCACATCCAATTTTTCGACGAAAAAATGATGCAAAATACACCATACGCTCGTCAATTACTCTAAATAGAGACTCTAACTACATTAATTGTATATAATTCTGAAAGTGAGGGCATTATGCCTCATCTGTTGCAATATGCTTCAGTTTCCGATACAGCGTCGTTCGATCGATCCCGAGGATGCGCGCGGCCTCAACCCGGTTTCCTCCAGTGGCCTCGAGAACCCGCCGGATATGTCGGTGTTCGAGATCCTTCAGCGGCACCAAGGGATCAGGCTCTCCGTCCGACCGCCGCCGTTGGTCGCCGAGCCCGAGGTCGGCAGCGGTGATCACTTCTCCCGGGGGCGCGAGGGCGATCGCCGCCTGGATGATATTTTCAAGCTCCCGGACGTTTCCCGGGAAGTCGTATGAAGACAGCACCCCGACCGCCTCCCGGTCAAACTCCAACGCAGAACGCCCGAATCGTTCGCCGTAGATCTCCAGGAAGTGACGGGCCAGAAGTGGGATATCGGTTCGACGCTCACGCAACGGGGGGACGACGATCACCACGACCCGCAGGCGATAGTACAGATCGGCCCGGAACTCGCCCTCTTCGACCATGACTTCGAGATCCTTGTTGGTCGCAGTCACCAACCGCAAATCGACCCCTATCCGTTCCCGACCCCCCAATCGTTCGAACTCTCGCTCCTGAACAACCCTCAGCAACTTGGCCTGCAAGGAGAGGCTGAGGTCGCCAACCTCGTCAAGGAACAGGGTGCCGCCGTCAGCAAGCTCGATTTTTCCCAACCGCCTGGACACACCGGTCGCGACGCCCTCTTCAATGCCGAACAGCTCCGCCTCGAGAAGGCTTTCCGGCAAGGCGGCGCAGTTCAAAGGGACGAAAGGCCCATCGCTGCGATCGGATGAGCCGTGCAGCAGACGGGCCACCCGTTCCTTGCCGACCCCAGACTCCCCGCGAAGCATGACACTGACCCCGATCGGCGCCACCCGCCTGACCAACTCCAACATTTGATCAATCGGCGGAGAGGTCCCGACAAACCCCTGACGCCTGGCAATGTCCCGCAAGGCCCGAATTTCCTCCTCCAACCGGCTCTTGTCCCTCTCGACGGTCGCAACGTGCCGGGAGGTCGAAACGGCCGCCGCCACCAACCCGGCCAAGGAAAGGAGGAACCTGGAGTCGCTGTCCGAAAAACTCGCCCGGCCTTCCCGGCTCTCCTTGTCCCCAAGGACCACCAGACCCAGCAACGCATCCCGCCATCTCACCGGAGCGGCGATCAACTCGTGAGGTGGACCATCGTCCGGACGCTCCAGCCGAACGACTTCGCCGCCTTCAAGTCGGTCAAGAAGCTCCGGGCCGAACAGCGAGTTCAGATGCTCGAGGTCGGCGGGCAGGCCGACCGATCGAACGAACAAGAACTGACGGTCCTTCCGGAGCGTTCCGGCGAGCAAACACCCGGAATCGAGCTTCCCCACGGCATGCGGAAGGAGACCCTCAACCAGCTCATCCTCTGGACGCACACCACCGACTGACAGCGAGAGATCCACCAGGGTCTCAAACTGAAATTCCCGCCAACTGCCGTCGAAGTTGCTCGTCATCACCGCGACCAGTGTACTGCGTCTGAAGTAACTTCCATCAGTTTGCGAGGCCTCCGCGCCGGTGGCAAGACGCGACGACGAAGTCGTAGTTCGACTACATCAAGGAGGAGTAACGCAGCCACAGGTGTGGAGGGCCGCCAAGAGGTGGTAGAGACTTTAGACGCAGTACACTTCTGTACCTGTCTCTAGAGAGGGGGAGAAATAGCACCACGGTTGGCCCTAAAACGCGGGTACGACGACACCAGAACCGCGCAACCAACCCGCGCCCTTCACCCTTCAAAAACAAACTTAACCCCCTCCCCTGCTCCCCCTCGTTCACCACCGGGCTCGGCTACAATGGACGAAGGTAGACCATGGACCACATCCTCATCGTTGACGATTCGCCGACTATCTGTGCCCAACTGGGCCAATGGCTCGAAGACATGGGTTATCGGAGCTCGTCCGCCGCAACGGGGACAGAGGGCATGGAGTCACTGCGCAGGGAGCTTCCGGACCTGATCATCCTTGATCTCGGCCTTCCCGATGTCAGTGGACTGGAAATCTGTCGTCGAATCCGAAGCGACGAAAAAACCGCCCGGATCCCCATCGTCGTTTTGACGTCCAGCAAGAGCGAAAGTGATCGAATTCGAAGCCTCGAGATGGGCGCAGAGGATTTCATCACCAAGCCGCCGACTTTGGCGGAACTCAGAGCCCGTATCCAATCACTGCTCAGAGCCAAGCACCTCAGCGACAGGTTGCTGATTTCGTACCTGGAGATGGACCGCCTGGGCACCTTTGCCGAGTCCCTCCTTGCCCGCCCCATTACCGACTGGTCGCGCCTCGACGTCGCCAACGCCATGGCCGACCAGGTGCTGGCTACCGAGCAAGAAAATGTCACCCGGCCGCATTGGATTTGGGCCGGTTATCACGAAGAAAACGACCTCAAGGGCTTTACCTGGCGCCGTGAAGGCAGCTCCACCGTGACCCTCCGGACGCGTTTCAAGGCCTCCGAGCTTCGCCGATTGGTCGCCCCTTTTTCCCGTTCCGATGGCCAGTCTTCCAGCAAGGACCCAATGTCGCAGGAGCTGGCCACCCTGTTCGGAATGGACCCCCTCCGTCCCCCAGCCAACTTTGTCATGGTCGAGGCCGGAGACAGGATCCTGATGGGCGCCGACTACCCCTGGGAGATCGGCAGTTACGAATTCCCCCTCCTGAGGGCCATGCACCGCCACTGGAAGGTCTTCGAGCGGCTCAGGGGCGACTCGCAGCTGATCGAGGAGGCCTTCTTTAAGACAATGGAGGCCCTTGCCGTCGCGGCCGAGTTCTACGACACCGGAACCGGAGTTCATATCCGCCGCGTCGGTCTCTTGAGCGGCAGAATTGCCGGCCTGACGGGCCAGGATCTGCTCTTTGTTAAGTGGATCACCCAGGCCGCAAAGGTCCACGATGTCGGGAAGATCACGATCCCTTTCGACCTACTGGCCAAGCCCGACCGTCTAACAAAGGCGGAGATGAACGTCATGAGGCGTCACACCACCAACGGCGCCAAGGTCCTTTCGGGAAGCCCCAATCTGGAGATGGCGCGCCGGATCGCCCAGAGCCACCACGAAAATTTTGACGGCAGTGGCTACCCTGCAGGACTGAGTGGCCTCACCATCCCCCTGGAAGCCCGCATCGTCAAGCTGATGGACGTCTACGACGCGCTGAGGTCACAAAGGGTCTACAAGGAGGCCTTTTCCCACGACAAAAGCGTCGAAATCCTCATGCGGGGTGACGACCGGGTGCAGCCCTCTCACTTCGATCCGGATCTCCTGGGTTGTCTGTGTGACAACGGCCGGGAGTTAGCCGAACTTTTTGATGCCGTCGGCACCGAGGACCCCGACATTGCGAATACCGAAGATGCGCTAGGATAGATCGACGACTCGACAGTTTTCCGGGAGGTGAGTCTTTGACACCGGCCGTTCCTTTCTCCGAAAAATGGGGTGAACTCCCGCTGCCCGGGATCCTCTCAGATCTCAACACTTCAAAAAAGACCGGAAGACTGACGGTCGAGTCGACAGCTGCGTCCCGAGACCTCCTCTTTGTCGACGGCGAGTTGCGGGCTACCCGGTCCAGTTCAGAGAACGAGAAACTGGGCTCCTGGCTGGTGTCTCAGAGGGTAATCACCGAGGCCCGAAAACAAGGGGCCCTTCTGGTCCAGGAAGGCAGCGACGCCCCGCCGCTGGGCCACATGCTGGTAGCCAAGGGGGTCATCGACACCGAAAGCCTCGAACACCACCTCGAGCGCCTGGCCGTGACCATCCTCGAACGGGCAACCTCAGAGATCCGGCGCAATTGCATCTTTGAAGAGGGGCTGGCCGACGGCCAACTGGATACCCTTCCCAACCTTTCGACACCCCAGCTGATCCTCATCGCCGCCAGGGCCCTGCCAACCTCTGAAAGTATGCGGCAGGCCCTCGGAAGCCCCGAACAACTGGTTACCCGTAACGGTCCGCTGGATGCCGTCGTTCAGGAATTCAAGCTGACCGTCCCCGAGTCGATTCTCTTGGGCAAGCTCCATCGGGGCCAAACCCTTGCTCGGCTCAAGGAGAGCT
>DAOWGJ010000216.1 GCA_030637505.1 Holophagae bacterium | reverse complement strand
CGGTGATCTCGCAAGATGAGTGAGCGAAGGCGTACTTGCGGTACGTCGAGCGAGTGAATCGAGAAAGCGCCGAAGGTCGTTGTGTTCTGCGCCTTGCAGCCGGACACCGGTGAGAAGGTCGGATTAGCGGCAGGATCAGTGCCGGCGACCGGGCCGACGCCAGACAGTCCTTCTCCCCAAAGTGCTCAGACAGGGGTAAGCTTGACCCATGTGCGGACGATTCACCATGACTGTCTCGGCGTCGGTGCTCGCAGGCCTGTTCGACATCGACGAGCCGCCGGACTCCCGGCCACGGTTCAACATCGCTCCGACCCAGGTCATACCGGTGGTTCGGGCCGGCGACGACGGCCGGAGGGAGTGGGCGCCCTGCCGCTGGGGCCTGGTTCCCTGGTGGGCCAAAGACCTCAAGATCGGGGCTCGGATGATCAATGCCCGCTCCGAAACGGCGGCCGAGAAGCCGTCATTCAAAAAGGCCCTCGCCGCCCGCCGATGCCTGGTTCCCGCCGACGGTTTTTTCGAGTGGGCCAAGACCTCGGAAGGCAAGCAACCCTTCCACATCCGTTTTTCAGACCGACGCGCCTTTGCATTTGCGGGGCTGTGGGAGCGGTGGGGTCCGAGTCCCGATGAGACCGTCGAAACATTCACCATCCTGACGACATCTGCAAACTCGGTCACAGCGCCGATTCACGATCGCATGCCCGTCATTCTGGGCCCGGAGACCTGGGAGGAATGGCTTGGAGCCACGCCCTTGCCGCCGGCCCGCCGGGAGGTCCTTTTTACAGCCTTTCCTCCCGAGGAAATGGAAGCGGTTGAGGTCTCGAAGAGGGTCAACAGCCCGGCGAATGATGATGCTGGGTGTTTGGACGGGCTTCAGGGTTGATCAGCGACCGCGAAAACCACGACCGGTATCCGGGGTCGAGTCCGCGTCGGCAAACCGCAGCTGTGGGGGGATCTGATTCGACCGTCACCTGGAAGGCGGGCATATCACCCTTTCGGGTTGAGCAACCGCCAGGTCATTGCCCGGACTTCGTCGAAGAGATCGAGAGCTGCAGTGGCCTGAGTTTTGTCGATGGCTCCAGCCTGAGCGAGAAGACGAAGATGGGTGTCAACCTCTTTGGCCGAACCGTATGCGATGCGCCAGTGATGCATTCGATCTCGCCCGAATCGCCCGTGGCCTTCGGTGAGATTGGCGGGAACCGAGCTTGCCGACCGAATCACCTGATCGGCTATCGATTTAAGGGGCGCCGACACCCGAGCCGCCAGTGCGATTGACATCCCTGCTGCTTCGAGAGCCTTGGAGTGGGCGATGAGAGTGTTCGTTGGGAGCGCGTGAGACATGATTTCCTCCTGCTCGTTCATGCCCCTCCCAACGCTGGTGGAGACAACCGTTGTCAGGGGTCGCACAGCGACCGGCCCATGGCCGGCATGCCCTTGACCACGGTTGGCCCACCAGCTATCCAGCCATCACTCAATGAACGAACAGGAGGAAATCATGTTTGCGGTCCGGATGGACTCAACGCCGGCATTAGCGTCACGGGTTGCTGCTCCTGTCGCTGAGACTGTAACCTGGACCTGCACCTGTCTGCTGACGCTGGTCCTGTCCCTGCCCCTGACTTTGCTCCCCGGCCTTCGGGATCGCGCAAGCGCGCTCCCGCTCGGCCATTTCCCTCAAGGGGCAACAGGATCATAAAGGGGAATGCACCGCCCCTTGAGGAAAATGACCTCGACGGCCTACTGCCGTTGCGTGAGACTCGATTTGCGAGGCGTTCGCCGTGGATTGCCCCCCTTGACGTTGACCGCAACGTTGCTCATATCGGGAGGATGCCCCAAGACAACATCAAGGACGGCACGTCCCGTCGAAAAGGGGGACATCTATAGGGGACACTCATCTTTTTCCCGCTCAGTCCAAAGCCACGTTTTGGTCGTCGCAGTGCCCATTCCCAATGGTGACACGTGCGGTTGTGGTGTGGTGACCATGGAGGTTTGAGACAGTGAGGCTCACCACGGGGTAACCGCAGCGACCCTCGAAGGTATGGCTTGGGTTCTGCTCGGTGCTGGAGAACCCGTCACCAAAATTCCACAACCACGAGTCCGGTGTGCCGACTGTCGTGTCCTGGAAGTGGACTGTGTCCCCCTCGGCCTGGTGACTGAAGTCGGCAATCAGATGGCAACCGCGAAAGACCTCAAGGCCGACTCGATGTTCGGTGACAGCGATCATCGAATCAACCACGACACCTCCCTGGACCTGCCCAAACAACCGATAACTTTCGAGAAGTTCCGGCGACAACGGCCAAGAGAGGTCCACTACTTCGATCCTTTGGCGGGAAAATGAGTAGGCTCGATTGCCGGCCAATTGCATATGACCGACACCGAGTTCCATTCGGTCAATCTCGGTTGGTTGTTCCGGATTCGAGATGTCCAAGAAGAATGCGTCGTTTCCGTTATCGCCCGTACTTACCAGGAGCAGATCGTCGATGACCAGGAGGGAAAAGACCCTATCGCTGCCGTGCCACTCACCGACCAGCAAAAGCCGGCTCGGGTCGTTGATGTTGATCACCGCGACGCCCTCACTGCCGTCGGCAACAAAGGCGTAGTGTTCATGGATGACCACATCGCTCGCGCGACCCTCGGTGGCAAGGAACCCCACCTGTTCCGGCCTGGCCGGGTCGGAGACATCCACTGCAATCAACCCAAGGGTATTGGTGACAAACACATGTCGGCCCGAGCTCGCATGTGAATCCTGGGCTCCCAGGGGAAGCTCCACCTTGCCGATACGAACCGGAGTTGAAGGCTCTGATACGTCGATGATCGACATGGTGGAAGGATCCTCGTCGCAGTTGCGCCACGACAAGAGGTAGACCAAGTCACCAACGGTTCCGATATCCTCAAGGTAACAGGCCGACGACCAGAAGCCCACCTCGGTCGGATGCTCCGGGTCGGCGAGGTCGAACACGCGAAGTCCGCTGGAATTCACGGTATAGACCTGGGTGCCGATGGCGGCGATTGCCCTTCCCGGTTCCGGCGTCGGAATGTGTCCAATTTCGAAAGGGAAAAAGGGGTCGGAGATGGCTACAACGTGGAACCCGGAGTTCCAGTCCGTACCGTAGACCCTGTCTCCGGAGGCAACGATTGAGCCCATGCCGCCGGCTCCGGCAACGCTTCCAAGAGCTACCGGCTCAGTCGGGTCGCTGACATCAACCACGCGCAATCGTTCCGAATAGGCACCGACAACAATGTAATCACCGCTCGATGTCACGTCGATGAAACCCCAATGAGCATCGTCCACCATCGTTCCGACGATGGAAGGGGATTCCGGGTCGCTGACGTCGATGACCACAAGACTCCCCCAGGTAGTGGTGCCGTAAACGTAATCACCTCGGACATGAATTCCGCCCATGGATTCATCGAAGCCAAAGGGTGAGGAGGGGAATGAGAAATGACCCAACTCGGTGATCTGCTGCGGGTCGGAAATATCCATCACAACCAATCCCCTCGTGGCAAGGAAAAGGCGCGTATCTTCCAGTTCAATATCGTGACCCGAAATCTCCATGCTGCCGAGTTCTTCAGGGCTCTCGGGCGAGGTGATGTCGAAAAGCTTGAGAGCCGAAGGTCCTTGGTAGCCAGGGTCGCGGAACGAGACTGCCAACCGATCGCCGCTGCTCGTGAAAGCAGTGACGTACCCTTCGAGTCCACTCACTGGAAGCTCTGCCGGGGCTTCAGGGTTTGCAACATTGAAAAGCCGAATGGACGATGACGCTGGGGTTGTCAAGGTGCTGCCGAGGACCCCCACAAAGAGGGAGTCTCCAACCGCCTCCATGTGCCAAATGACGCCGCCGACATCGAGGGTTCCCACCACCTGCGGTTCGGTCTGTGAAACGTCAACGGTCACCAGCGCGAAACCGCTGCCGAAAAATGCGTGATCGCCGACCACGGCGACCGCACCCGGATAGCCGAAAGGCCACCGGCCGACAAATTCCAGGCAATCGGAATCGGCCGTAGCCGGGACGTTCACGAACAGCATTATGATCAGGAATAGGATGGATCGTGCCAAACCGGATGAGTGATTTCTCATGGCAGGAAACCTGACCCTTCTATGAGGTTCATAAATATTGTATCAAGAAAGACGGATCATCTACACACATCTACAGGGGGACACTGGTCTTCTCCC
Source organism: Holophagae bacterium (assembly GCA_030637505.1). Taxonomy (GTDB): domain Bacteria; phylum Acidobacteriota; class Thermoanaerobaculia; order Thermoanaerobaculales; family Sulfomarinibacteraceae; genus DAOWGJ01. Next base: position 5,043 of record DAOWGJ010000216.1, on the reverse strand, counting down.
CGCTCGGACGCTGGGGCTGCCATCCGCCGCTGGGCGCCGCCGCTGTCATCTGTCGCTGAGGACTGGCGCTGTTCACCGTCGCTGTCGCAGCCATCTGACACTGTTTCCTGAAGCTGCCCCGGTTGCGGACCCTATTTTCCAACTCCGGCCTTCGGGATCGCGCGAACGCGCCCCCGCTCGGTGCATTTCCCTCAAGGGCTACATTTCAGAAATCGGAAGGGTATCGCCCTTGAGGGAAATGACCTCGGCGGCCTACGGCGTTGGCCGAGACTCGATTGCCGAGCCGTTCGCCGTGGATTGCCCCCCTTGACGTTGACCGCATCATTGCTCAAATCGGGAGGTTGTCCCGGGACAACATCAAGGACGGCACGTCCCGTCGGAGAGGTCGCTCTTGGGATGAGGGGTCTTCCTCCCCTTCAAGAACCGCTATACTCTGAAACTCAATTGATCGAGTATCTCAAGGAGGACGCATGAGCGAAAAACAGTGGTATGTCGCACAGAATGGGCAGAGTATCGGCCCGATGAGTGAGCAGGACCTCAAGGCCGGACTCTCAGGAGGCACGTACTCCCCCACCGACCACGTCTTCAGCGAGGGCATGAAGGGATGGGTTCCGGCTTCGAGCGTAGCCGAATTTGCAGGCGCCGCTCCGGCAACGCCTCCCCCGCCGCCCGCCGGCGCAAAGTCCGCGGACGAGGTTGACTACGAGATCTTCGGAAAGGAAATGCAGTTCGTCGAGGTCGAACTGGATCCCGGAGAGAGCGTCGTCGCCGAGGCAGGCGGCATGATGTACATGGACAATGGCATCCAGATGCAGACGATCTTCGGTGACGGTTCGAACCAGCAGGGCTCGTTCATGGACAAGCTGGTTGGCGCCGGCAAGAGGATGCTGACCGGTGAGAGCCTGTTCATGACCGTTTTCACACATCATGGCTCAGGCAAGGCTCGGGTCGCCTTCGCATCCCCCTACCCCGGCAAGATCATCCCGATGGATCTCAGCAAGCATGGCGGTCAGATGGTGTGCCAGAAGGACGCTTTCCTTTGCGCGGCCAAGGGTGTAACGATCGGTATCGCGTTCCAAAAGAAAATCGGTGTTGGGCTCTTCGGCGGCGAGGGCTTCATCATGCAGAAGCTCGAGGGTGACGGCCTGGCCTTCGTCCACGCGGGTGGCACGATTGTCGAGAAGGAGCTGCGGGCCGGCGAGGTCTTGAGGGTCGACACCGGCTGCATCGTAGCCCTGGACAAGAATGTCACCTACGACGTGGAGATGGTCGGCGGCGTCAAATCGGCGATCTTCGGCGGCGAAGGGTTCTTCTTTGCCAAGGTCGCCGGGCCGGGCAAGGTCTGGCTCCAGAGTCTGCCCTTCAGCCGACTGGCCGGACGCATCTGGCAGGCAGCGCCCCAGACCGGCGGCCGGACAAAGGGAGAGGGCTCCGTTCTCGGCAAGATGGGCGGCATCGGCGGCTTCTTCGACGGAGGCTGAGCAATTTGTCGGACGAATTGCATGGTGGCTATTGCCTGACGTTGCGGGTTTGAGCTCAGGCGCTTGCAAAAACCAAGGTCACCCGTTTTCAAACGGCTCAGGAGTATTGGACCGTGAGATGTGTTTTTGCAGCCAGCTGGTACGGTGGGCCTTGGCCCACCATCCGCGTCCCTGGATCGAGGATGGTGGGCCAAGGCCCACCCTACGGCGCCTCCATCCCGTCCCGAAATTCCTTTTTGGTCATTTGATCAACCTCGTGGCGAAGACATCGAGGACTCTCAGGTAGGGCCCGATCGACGGGATGAAGTGGCGCTCTTCCTTGGAGTGCGGGCCGATGCCGCTCTGGCCCCAGACGACGGCGTTGCCTCCCGGGGCAAACCTCGCCGAGGTCCCAGGTTTCTTCCGAGCTACGACGGCCGGGGCGCCGGAAGTACATTCAACAGCAGCCAGCAAGTCGGCAAGGTGAGGATTGTCCGAGGGACAGGCGATGCCGGCGTCGGCGAGTTCGACGACGGCCTCCAAACCCAACTCGGCGGCCACGGTCTTCAGGTTCGCCACCAAAGCGCCGATATCGTCTTCGGGAATGGGTCGGACCTCCAGGCCAAGGACACCCTCCCCCGCGGTGATGTTGTAGACGCCGGGCTCCCCGACGTTGAGGAACGGCACCCTTGCGGTCGACTCCCATCCATCAATCGAACTGAGGGTCAGATGGCGTTTGAAGGTCGCCGCGACCGCCGTACGGGCTTCGATCAGGCGATCCACCAGGTCCATCGGGACCGCAGATGTTCCCGAATGACCCCTCTCCCCGCGCCCTTCAATCCGCATCCGCAGGACACCGCGATTCTCCGTACAGACTGACCCGAACGCCTCGTTGCCGCCTTCTCCGGTCCTCTCGCCGAGGATCATGAATTGTGGGACCCATCCGGACTCGGCCTCCATCGCCTTCAGAACATGAGGAGTTCCCCAACTTTCGGTCTCGCCGTTCTCTTCGTTGCCCACCAGCAGCAGGTTGACCGGGGGGAAAGGCGGACCCTTCCGAACGACGGCCGCCATCCACACCATGTACGAGGCGACGACGGTCTTCATGTCGGCAGAGCCTCGACCCCACAGGTAGTCGCCTTCGACCTGAGGCTCGAATTGCCGGTCATCCGGTTCGGGTTGCACGACGTCAAAGTGGCCTCCCAGGGTAACGGGGGCCGTTAACCCTCCCGGGAATCCCGCCAAGACTGAAGGGTAGGCGCCGTCGTCATACAGGCGAACTTCGAGACCTGCCTTGCCGAGAAAGTCCGCGATGAACCGGCCGCAGGCGTGGACCTCGTCCAATCGTTCAACGGCGCAGTTGGTCACCGTCGGCATGGCAATCAGTTCCTTCGCCAACTCGAGAACAGGCCGGACCCGCCGATCGTCGTCGTTAACGGGATTTGCCGTTGATTCACCGACCATCTAAACCCTCTCTCCTTCTTCTGATGATCAACAGAGCGACGATCACCATCGCGCCGATCAGTACGCTCATGCCGACACTGCCCATTGTCGGGACTCCCGGTGGGATTTGCATTCTCAGAGCGCCCTCAGGGCCTCGACCAGGCGTTGACCGGCTGCCTCGGTGTAGGCCGGGTGCTGGGCATACGAAAACCTCACCCATCTGGCCCCGAACGGCGAGAAATACACACCCGGAACAACGGCCAGCCCGAAATCTTCGGCCAACCGAGCGCCCAGCGCCGAACTGTCCCCAAGAGCAGCCCTGTCGATCGAGGGTCCGACATCGACGAAGGCGTAGTAACCCTGACCGATGATATGGCGGAGGCCATTGTCTCCCAGGATCTTCGCCAAAACCCTTCGGCTGCTGTTGGTCGGCCCGATGATCGAGGCGGCTGCCTTCTGGAAACCCATCCGATAGGCTGCGATGGCCACGGCTTGCGAATGGAATGACGGAATCACCCCGTGAGAAGCCCGGCCCTGGATGAACCTGACGACCTCTGTCGATGCAACCAGGTGAGCGTTTCGAACGTTGCTTCCACCCAACGACTTGGTGATGCCGTCCAATATGATGCATCGCTTCCGCTCGGCAGGTTCGAGACATGAGAGGAAGAGATTGAGATCGTGACATTCGGTGTCGCTGACCCGGTGGTAGATCCAATCGAAAACCACAAAGGGTATCCCCAGAGCAAAGGCGGCTCGGGCCAGCTCGATTTGCCTCTTGAGGCTGAGGGAACGCCCCGTCGGGTTATCGGGGGACGTGATGACTACGGCGCCGACTTTCCGCTGCCCCAGCGACCGCGCCTTCTGACAGCACTCGGCGATGCCCTCCGGAGTCAGTGCCCAAGCCTCATCCTCGTCTCCCGGGGCCAGCATGACATTGCTGCCGACCGCATAGGGCCCCCAGTTGTATGAAATCCAGGGAACCCTGGAGACGACGATGAAGTCCCCCCGCCTTCCGTGGCCGAGGAACTGAATCGCCTCGTAGGCCTTGAGCAGAGCATCACGTCCACCCTGGCATGCGATGACGTTGCCCGGCCCCCAACCGGTCTCCGAGTCCAGAGTCCAGTAGTCCTCGATGACCGCCCTCCGGAATTCCTCAGTGCCGAAGGGCTTGTCATAGGCGGTACCGTGCTCTTTTTGCAGGCGGTGGGCTTCGTCAAGGATCTCTTCCGGTACCCCAGGAAGCGAAGCCCCGCCGTCGCCCTGGCTGGCATCAAATTCCTCTCGGCCGGGGTGGCGCTCTCGGAAGACCGCCAACGCTTCGCGAATCTCGAACATCCTGCTACCGGGAATTGCAGCCATCGTCCTCGGCGAACTGTCGACCGCCGCCAATTCCTCGGGAACAACGACCAGTTCCGGGCTGTCGTTCGAAAAACTCATCATTCCCCCTTAATCTCTGGAAGCCATTGTGCCACTGCCCTTGAAGAATGAAACCTATTTCCTTGGCTTCGCATAGTAAGAGACGAAGACGTTGAGCGTTTATCGAACCGGACCGGAGGCCGAATCTACCGTGTTTGCTGTAGTATGTGTCGATCGTCGGCTCGGCCCTGTCGAATATTTCTTCCCGACGAACCGGAGAACCAATGACCCAACCCACCTTCGCTCGAATCCTTACCTTGGCGATTCTCGTTGTTATCATCACCGGAGCGCTCGGAGTAACGGCAGCGACCGTCCCCCAAAACACGGAGTTCCCCCTCGGGGACATCTCCGATCGTGACGGCGACGGCAAGGTCGGCGAGGCAACCGCTATCAAAGAGCGGATCAAGGCCTACATCGAGATGCACGGCAGGGACGGTGTCCTGACGTCTCGCCAGATGTTGGACCGGGCGCGGTTCTCCTACTCCCAATGGATCGCTGACGGACGCCACCTGGGCGCCAAGGGACTCGGGGGTGACACCTTCGTCAACATCGGCCCGGTCAACGGCGCCGGGCGAGTCGCAGCCATAGCACCTCACCCGACCCTCGAAGGGGTTGTCCTGCAGGGCGCCGCCGGCGGCGGAGTCTGGAAAACTCTCGACGGCGGGACGACCTGGTATCCGACAACAGACGGTTTGTCCGATCTTTCCACCGGCGCCATCGCCTG
>DAOWGJ010000086.1 GCA_030637505.1 Holophagae bacterium | reverse complement strand
GAGGCATCCCGATATTGTTGGTGGTATTCATGTGACGCAGCCCCCGGGGGTATTTCTTGGCGCTGGTGTTGGGGAGGCGGCTGAAGACGAGCGGTGAGAAATAATCCTCCGGTCGTTTCATGTCAGCACCACCAACGATATAGGCCCCGCTAAGTCAGGACAGCTTGCCAAACTTCAGGGGGACTCTGCAGGAGTCCCGCGTGGGCATTGCGCAGCTTATGACCCTGGCGCTTCGAGAATGCCACCCGCTCTCGCGTCAGCCCGTTTCAACAACACCGCGAAGACCAACCCAACGACACCCAAAGCAGCGAACATCACCATGCTGGCTGTGTATTCCTGGGTGATGTCCCGCAAGATCCCGTTGAAGGCTGGAAACGCCCCAAGTCCGATATTCTGTATCACCGTCATCAGACCAAAGGCTGTTCCAATATGTTCCTTCTTGACGATGAGTGGGATGGCGGGCCACATCGCCGCCGGAACCAATACGAAGGCGACACCCAAGGCGAGCATCGGATATGCCGGATAAACCTCGCTCAATCCCATTGTGAGATGAGCCGGAATCAAGACCAGCGAACCAACGATCATAACGGTCGCGCGCCTACCGTATCGATCCACCAGGTATCCGGCAAACGGCGCACACACCATTGACGCGAAAATGATAATCGACGTCAACCCTCCCGCAGTACTGAACATATGAAGAAGGTTGTTAAATGCCTGGTAAAGGAAACCGCCGGTAGCCTCGGCGACCCGCGGCACCCCCCATTTGTCGACAAACATATCCGTTGACAATGCCGTGAAAGGAAATACGGCCGAATAGAAGGTGACGCACAGCATCGTGACGTACCAATAGGAGGCTCCGAAATGCTTGATGTCGCTGACGACGATCTTGTCCTCAGCGCTGGTCTCCTCCAGTTCCAGGATCGCCTCCCCTCGACGATCCAGGAAGATGTACGCGATATTTCCGGCAATAGAAATCAGACAAAATCCAACCGCAGCGTAGAGTGGGTACCGGAAACCACCAAAATGACTGGCCAGCAGTTCGCCCATATTGAAACTGAATAAGGTTCCCAGCCGACTGACCGTCAGCCCGATGCCGAAGGCCAGAGCCAACTCCTTGCCCTTAAACCACCGAGCCAGAATTGCACTCTGCGCCACCACCAGGGGTTCAGCGCCCGCTCCGAAGATGAAACGCCCGACAAACACCATGTTGATGGACGGTGCAAAAGCCACCACGGCTGCACCGATCACAACCAAAACTGAAAAAACCAGACTTGAAATCCGAGTCCCCAAGCGGTCGATCATGAATCCGCCGATCAAAAGAGCGATGATCGCCGCGACGCTGTAGGCGGTGTAGAAACCACCGATGGTGCCACGTTCGGCTCCAAGCTCCTCAATCAGGGAGGGTGCAATGGCCCCGATAATGTCGTACGCGAAGTAGCTTCCAAAAGTCAACAGGCTTGCAAAAAACAACACCGTAAACCGGAACGGACGACGAGAGGGATGAAACAGGGGCACCTCTGATTGCAATGGGTCGGACATTCATTCTCCTTAAGATCTGGTCATCGAGCCGCATTGTACCCGGTTTCCGGTCCTGGTTCCGGCTCTCCCACGCCCGGGAATTCTCCTCACGGTCACCGGTGTTATACTCCCCGCAACGTCATGGCCTTGTAGGGCTGCGGCGCTTCCAAGACCTCTCAATGCTGAATCTCCAAAAGATGCATCGCGAGCGGAAGGTTCCCCTCCGCTTTACCGGGTCGCTCGGCCGCGACCGGATGCGGCACGCCCGCACCCACAACCTGCCGGCGGTCCGCCGGGTCAGCCTCGACCTCCCACACCTTCCCCGAGCCTGGGACGGACTCAAAATCCTGCAGATTTCCGATGTTCATGCGGGCCCTTTTTCCCCGGTGCGGCGGAGTCGTCAGATCAGCCGGCTGGCTGCTGGGCTTCGAGCCGATGTGATCGTCTTCACCGGCGACCAGCTGGATCGGCGACCCTCGGATGCCGAACGGTTTATTGAGGGCTTTCAGGGTTTGGAAGCACCCTTGGGGGTTTGGGGCATTCTGGGAAACCACGACCACTCGACCGACCCCGATTTGGCCGTATGGGCTCTCGAACGGGCCGGCATCAAGCCACTGGTCAATCAATCGATCGCGTTTACCAGGGCCGGCCAGTCTCTGGCATTGATCGGCCTCGACGACCTCCAGTCCTCGAACGGCGGACCGGACTTCGACGTTATCAGGCGGCACGGTCACGCCTTCCGCGTCACACTGTGCCACCAGCCCAACGGCTGGCACCGCGCCGTCCAAGCAGGCGCCCACCTGACCCTTGCCGGACACACCCACGGGGGCCAAATCGCCCTGACGGCCCGCCACCTCAACGTCGCCCGGTTTGAGACCCGTTACATCGCCGGCCCTTATCGGCGGGAGGATGCCTTTCTCTACGTCTCCCGCGGTGTTGGAGTCGGAGCGATGCCGGTTCGGTTCGGTGCACCGCCCGAAATCGATCTGTTGACTCTGCACTCGCCGGCAAGAGCCCGTCGCGTGGCGGCGTAGTCAGCTCTCAGCTCTCAGCGAGAATTCACTCCTGCTCACGGCCCCGACCTTACGTCACGTCAAAAACCTGTCGATATCGTTGGCCTTCTGCACCTCGACCTCTTCGACCTTTTGACCCTTCGACTCTTCGACACCTCCGTCCCTGCTAGGCTGATGTCATGGACGTGACCGCCGAGATTCTGATCAAGGGAGGACTGACTCTCCTGGCCCTTGTTGCCGTCATCTTTCGCCATCGACGACCGGGGAATCTCGCTTCCGACCGTGCGGGCGCCCTGCTCTGGACCTTGGCCGTTGTCGCCGTTCTGGCCTGGCCGAATTTCGGCCGTCTGCACGGCGTGTCCGGCATCCACCACTGGGAACAGTTTCACTATTTCCTCGGATCAAAGTTCTTCCCCGAATTGGGTTACGACGGCCTGTATGCCGCCTCCCTTGCCGCCGAGGCTCAGCTGCACACCGGTCGCCCGGTCCAAAGCCACGTAAGGGACCTTCGAACCAACGAGGTCGTGCCTTCCAATGCCCTCCAGCCGCATCGCAACGAGGTCCGTCAGAGGTTCAGCGACGATCGTTGGCGAATGTTTGAGGCGGATGTCGCCTACTTCCTGAAATCCAACGCCTATGACTACATCCGAAGAATCCGCTTGGACCACGGCTACAACCCAACGCCGACCTGGACATTCACGGCCCGCCTCTTCAGCCGTTATCTTCCAGCCGGCGATTCCACCTTGACTCTACTTGCCTGGATCGACCCCGTGCTTCTGGCGGGTTTGTTCTTGATGATCTTCAGAACCTACGGCTCTCGCGTCGGGTGCCTTGCGCTGATTATCTTCGGCCTGGGCTATCCCTGGCGGTACGACTGGGTCGGCGGCGCATTCTTGCGGCAAGACTGGCTGGCCGCCACCGGGATCGCCATCTGCCTGATGCGCCGGAAGACTTTCTTCCTGGCCGGCATGCTCCTGGCCTACGCAACGATGGTCCGCATCTTCCCGGGGGCTTTCCTCGTCGGACCGGTGGTCGTCGGCATCCGTCAGATCGTCGAATTCAAGCAGGTCCCCAGGTGGCTGATCCGCCTGGGATCGGGGTTTCTCCTGGGAATCCTCCTCTGCCTGATCGCGGGTGCACTCGGTGGTCGAGGACCACAGGCTTGGACCGAATTCCGCACCAATCTGGATAAACACCACGGCACGTGGTTGACCAACAATGTCGGCTTGGAAAATATCCTGCTTTACGACTCCGACACGGTGACGCGAAAGGACGTTGACTTCAACCTGCCCGAACCTTGGCTCCATTGGCAGGCCAAGATGGATCGGCTTCACACCGAGAGGCGGGCCGTCGTATTGGGCGTCCTCACCCTCTTTCTGTTGGCAATTGTGATGGCGGCCTGGAGACGGACACCCGACCAGGCAGCTCTACTGGGGATCGCCATCGCCTTTTCGAGCGTGATCCTGACCTGTTACTACTGGATCATGCTGTGTTTGATCCCGCTGGGCCGGGAACGATGGCGCCCGGTGGCCTGGTGGTTGGCACTCAATCTCGGCCTCTTCGCGCTCCACTTGTCAACGCCGTCCTTCGAGATGATCTTCGGCACAATGAGCCTCGCATTGGCCGTTTTCTTCCTTGCCTGGATCGGCCCCGATGCGTGGAAGACAGTGCGGGAGATTCGAGGTCGGTTGGGGTCGTCGGGCTGAAATCACGAGCCAACGGCCGTTGCTACAGCGGATCGTTGTCGCTGAAACTGCTCTCTGACGCTGTTCACTGACGCGGTCCCTGTCCCGGACGCTGATTTCCAACCCCGGCCTTCGGCTCAGGTCCAAGACTCGGTCGCTGTCGTGGACTCGGGCACGGCACGCCGTGCCCCTACGTTCCCCTGGCCCCTGTTCACGGCCGCTGCCCACTGTCACGGTCGCCGTCCAACTGTCGTCTGTCACTGTCCCTGGATCCGTCCCTTGCACCCCCCTAATAATTCAAAGGACCAAAGACTCACTGTCCGCCCCGGACCGGCCACACATAGACAAAGGTGCTCGCCTTGGCGCGGGTGGAGACGCGGCCGTAGTTGAGGTACATGTTCCACGCGTTCCCCGGGAAACTCGCGCGGGACGTCGACGACCAGTAGTATTCCGACTGCACGTCCACAAACACGTCGCCTTGGGTCCACCGGCCTGTTCCTGCAGCATTTGACAAGGCCGGAAAGTGGTACTCGTAATCGATCAGGCTTTGCAACTCGTTGACGCTGGGCAAACGCCAGTTACCCGCAACCGAGCTGTCCGTCAGACCGCAGGTCCCATCAGCCAGCGCCTGCGCCGCCGTCAGGGCCATCGTCCAATAGGTCGCACCATTCGTGTCCGTACCCGCCAAATCCGCACAGCTCGCATCTTTCAACCACACCAGCCCCGTCAGCATGTCGGTGACGGTCCCGTCAGTATTGTCGACGAATCGAGGCTCGGGCCACTCAACGCCCGGCTGAATGTCACCGTCTTGACCCGTGCCGGCGCAGTCGATCACTGAACCCGCCTGGTCATAACACGTCGTCTGACCCGTCTTCCCGACCCGCGCAGGCGCCCACCATCCGGAGGTGTCACCAGACTCGAATGTGTCATAGAAAACAATGTCTTCAATGCCCTGACCCCAGGCCATCGACACACTCCCCACGACCACGACAACAATCGCAAATACCCAACGCCTCATGGCTCCTCCTCCGTTTCGTTTCCCCGGTT
>DAOWGJ010000366.1 GCA_030637505.1 Holophagae bacterium | reverse complement strand
CTCGAGAACGATCCGATGCTCTACCCCTTCTGGGACGACATCGACAGTGACACGGGCGACGTGTGCTACGAGTACCATGCCGTGTGTCCGCAGCCCGACGGCATCGGCACGGGTACCGGCGAGTGCCTCGTCATCGAGTGGTTTGACAGACCACACTTCAGCAATATCGGAGCCGTTACTTTCGAAGCCATCCTCTACGAAGGCGGGGACATCATCTACCAGTACGCCGATCTCGACTTCGGGGATGCGGCTTTCGATTACGGAGCGTCCGCCACCGTCGGCATTGAGGACGATCTTGCCGGCGCGGGGTACTTCCTGGAGTACTCGTGCAACGGGGCCATTCTCCAGGACAACCTGGCGATTCTCTTCACCACCGGTTCCGTGCCGGTCGAGCTGCAGAGCATGGCGATCGAGTAGAGATTCACGGCGCTGTCGCGCACAACCAAAGCCGCCGGCTCAGGCCGGCGGTTTTTCATTGCCCGCTTTCTTCTTCGCTTTACGGCGTTCGAGTTCGGCGTTGATACGGCGGAGCTCGGGCCGCAGGAGGGGCGCCAGCATATGGTCGAGCTCGATCGCCGTTCGCAGGACCCGGCGCGCCTTCCTGAGGTCGCCCATCGCCAGGTAGGCGTGGCCCAGGTTGCGGTAGATCTCGGAGCGGGGCTCGACCGCCAGCGCCCGCTGGTAGGCTGCGACCGCGAGTTCGGGGCGCCCGGTGATGAGGTAGAGGCTGCCCCGTGCGATCGGAAGGCTCACGTCGACGGGGTGCTGCCGCTCGGCCTCCTTGAGTTCAGCCGCGAAGACATCGGCCTCGGCGGGGGCGATACGGCCGCCGGCGGCGATGACCGTGCGCGCGACGCGGAGTTCGACCTCCCCGGCGCAAAACCCATTCCACCCGGTGTGGAGGCGATGCCCGAGGGCGCCGGCAAGGGCGAGGGCGAGTAGCCAGCAGGCGAGACGCCCCCTCACGCCGCCCCCTCGGCGTCGGCGAAGACGGCGCTCGTCAGCAGAATGTAAGGATAGGCGACGAGGGCGATCCGCAGCGGGAAGTTGGTCAGCATCATGATCGCCAGGGCGAGGAGGCCGGCCAACAGGAGGGTCGCGTCGGCGCGGCCCGCCGGACCCGCGGTGTCGAGGCGCCGGACCTGATCCCGCAGGCCCTTCCCCAGCCGCCACGCGGCCCAGGCTGCGGCCAGGATCCCGAGCAGACCCCACTCCGCCGCGGCCTCGAGGTAGTCGTTGTGGGCGTTGGCGAAGAAGACCTGGGTCTGGTGGACGAAGAACTCCTCACCCCGGTGGTGGAGGTTGATCTTGGCGTTGGCGAACTCGGCCCGGTAGGCGCCGTGGCCGACGCCGGTCAGGGGGTGCTCCCCGAGCATCCAGAGGGCGGTCTTCCAGCCGTCGAGACGGCCGGAAAGCAGCTCGTCCAGGCCGCCGACCTGCGTTGCCTCGACCTTGCTGAGGATCCGGTCGCGCAGGGGGGCCGTGGTGATCGCGGCGACGGCGACGACGATGGCGGCGACGCCCAGGACGGCGACTGTCCTCCTGCCCGGCAACATCCGCACCCACACCAGTAGGCTCGCACCCAAGAGGGCGACGACGACGGTCAACGTCTGGGTGATGACGATGCCGTAGACGCACAGCGCCAGTGCCATGGCCAGAATCGCTCGGGCCTTCTTTGAACGGCCCCTGGTGAGCGCAACCTGGAGGACGAGGGCGGGCAGGACCAGGAAGGCGGCGAGGTCGCCCGGGTTTCCGGCGAAAGAGGTGGTCGCGAGCCGTCGGCCGAGGGAGGCGTCGAACGCGATCGGCTTGAAGAGGTTGTGGTACTGGAGTGCGCCGATGGCCGCCATGATGACCGCGGGTACGGCCATGGCGCCGATCAATCGGCGGTGGGTCGCAAAATCAAACATCGCGCTCCAGCCGAGGATGGCCGCGACACCGACGACGAAAGAAAAGAGGGCGGGGCGCAGGTGGAGCTGGTGCGGGCTCGTCAGGAGCCCGGTCGCGACGACAGAGGTCAGGGGCGCGAGCGCGATGAAGGCCGGCCGGCGGACGGTTGCGCGCCAGTCGATGCCGCCGGACCGGCAGACCGGCGCGGCCAGCAGCAGTAGCGAAAGGAGGGTCAGGGATTCGCAGAGGACGAGCTTGGGCAGCCGAAAGCCGTCCCGGATCGCCGTCGTGTAGACAAATGGCGCCGCGAGGACCAGAAGCCACAGGCAGAGGACGGCCCCTCGATATGCCCAGACAGCCGGGCCGGCGCGATCGGTCGCACGTGCTCGGCCCGGTTTCATAGGTTGCTGCCTGTGCTCGGCCTGATTCGCGTTCCTATTTGTCGCAGATCGACCCTCCTCCCGCTACGGGCGGTTGCCACATACCCTCATTCGAGATTGAAAATCAACGCTGAGTGATGCCGTCCAGCCTCTTTTGCAGGCGACCCTCGTCGTCGGGGCCCCTGAAATTCTCGAAATGGATGCCTAATCCCTGGGGGCCGGTGGCTTGAGGGCCCGCGATGCGCGAAACCTCAGCGACTCCTTCGAAGGGCCGTGTTTCGCCAGGTAGCGTGAAACTGAATCCGATCTCGGCGCCGATGTCGACGGTTTTTCGGGTGATGACGAACATGCCGCTCGCCGAGACGTCATGGGTCTGCGAGACGAAACGGTCGGTGCCCCCGGTCTCGATCTCGACGCTGAGCTTGACCAGGACCCTGAGGGATCGCCGGGGTTGGATGCCGAGAAGCATACACAACATGGCCTCGCGTTCACCCTGGGGATCGCCGAGGGACAGAACGAGATCGACGCCGGCAGCCAGGAAGGCGCCGGCTTCGCTGACCCGATAGGCGTCTGTGACCAGGGCGATGCCGGCATCGCGGCTGGCGCTGGTCGGCGCCTTGACGCCGGCGATGAATTCGCCGGTCTCCATGTCAGTGAAGGGGTGGCGGCAGATGACGGCGGAGAAGGGGACGATGTTCAACAGTTCGAGGGCGGAACTCGCACTGGGAACCCGGTCGACTTCAAAAAGCGCCTGGAGCAGCTGCGGTGCAACGTTGTCGTAGTCTTGCGGCCCGACCTCGACCACCAAAATGTTCGCCTTCATACCCACCGCCTCAGATTATGCCATATCGGCGATCTGCTTGAGATCGTCGAGGGCTTCTTCTTCTTCGATTCTGGCCCCTTCATGCTCACGAAGACCGACGAGTGCTCGAAAATCTTCCAGAATCCGATAGAGGTTGGGCACCAGAATCAAGGTGATCGCGGTTGCGAAGACGATGCCGAAGGCGAGGCTGATCGCCATCGGGATCAGGAACTTCGCCTGAAGACTGGTCTCCAGGATCATCGGTGTCAGACCGAGAAAGGTCGTCGCTGTGGTCAACATGATCGGGCGGAAACGGCGGGTCCCCGCGTCGCGAATCGCCTGGTCCAACTGGATGCCCCTGGCCCGTTCGCGGTTGACCAGATCCACCATGATAAGCGAGTCGTTGACCACGACGCCGGTCAGGGCCACCATCCCGAACAGGGACAGCAGGCTGAGGTCGTAACCCATGATGACGTGGCCCAGAATCGCGCCGACCAAACCGAAGGGGATGGCCGACATGACAATCAGGGGCTGGAGGTAGGAACGGAAGGGGATGGCCAGCAGGGCGAAGATCGCCAGCTGGGCCACCAGGAAGTTGGTCTTGAGGCTGCCCAGGCTCTCTTGCTGATTTCGCTGTTCTCCTTCGAAGTCGAACACCAGGCCGGGGAAGTCCCGAACCAGGCCGGGGAGAATGGTGGTGCGCAGCTCTCGGTTGATGTCGTTGGCGTTGCCGACATCGGCGTCGACATCGGCGGTGACTGTGACCACCCTTCGACGATCGACCCGGTCGATCGTCGCATAGCCCCGGCCTTCGGTCACCTGGGCGACTGTGGAGAATGGGGCTTCCGCGCCGCTCGGGAGCCGGATGCGCATGTTCTCAATGTCGGCCAGGCTGCGTCGCTCGGACTCCGGGTATCGCACCATGACCCGAACATCGTCGCGTCCCCGCTGAATGCGTTGGGCCTCCTCGCCGTAAAATCCGGCCCGAACCTGGCGTCCGAGATCGGAGAGCGTCAGACCCAGGGTGCGGCCCTCGGTGGTCAGCGCCAGCTTGAGTTCCTTTTTTCCGACGAGGAACGAGTTGTCGACGTCCTTGACGCCGGGGTACTCGGCGACTGCCTGTTCCAGGCTTTCGACGGCCTTGAGCAGGGTGGGGAAGGAGCGGTGGGCCAGTTGCACGCTGATGGCGTCACCACCGCTGAAAAGCGACGACTGATAGATCAACGAGACCGCGCCGGGGACTTCGCCGACGGCCTCCCTCCACAGGTTGACGAGATGGTTCGAAGAGACGGTGCGGACGTCGGATCCGAGAAGCTCGACGTTTACCTCGCCGATATTCGAGGACGTGCCGCCGATGCTGGTCTTCGCTGTGGGTCCATGACCTCCCGCAGATGGTCTTTCACCGACAGTCAGGGATGTGTGCCGGAGCAACTTCTGGTTGTTTTGCGGGTCCTGGGTCTCGAACTGGGCCGCCACCTCGTAGGCCGCCTTTTCAATGCGCGACAGGATCCTCTCGGTCACTTCAACCGGCGTGCCCTGGGGCATGGTCAGTGAGGCGACCATGTTGTCGGCATCGACCTTGGGCATCAGGCTGAATTTGAGGTAGCCGCTGGCCACGAGGCCGACGACCATCAAGAGGGTGGCCAGGGCTGTGGCTATGGTTGCGTACCGCCACTCGAGGGTCAGGTTCAGGAGCCGAAGGTAGGGGCCGTTGACAAATGATTCCAGGTGTCTTTGGGCCTTCAGCTGCACGCGTTCGAAGGCGGAAGTCAACCCGGAGACTATTCTCGGCCACCGTCGTCCGCGAGTGCTGAGGTGGGCGGGCAGGATGATCAGGGCTTCGACCAGCGACATGGCCAGGACGGCAATGACGACGATCGGGATCTGCCTCATGACCTTGCCCATCATTCCGGCGACGTAAAGCAGGGGAGCGAAGGCGGCGATGGTCGTGATGATCGCGAAGGTCACCGGGACGGCCATTTCGCGTACGCCCTTGATGGCCGCCTCGATCGGACGCATCCCCTTTTCCAGATAGCTGTAGATATTCTCTCCGACAACGATCGCGTCGTCGACCACGATGCCGAGGGAGATGATGAAGGCGAACAGCGAGACCATGTTGATTGACACGTCGAAGTGCGGCGCGAGCCATAAGCCGCCGAGGAAGGAGATGGGGATGCCCATTGTCGTCCACAGGGCGAGGCGCAGGTTGAGGAAAAGCGCCAGGCAAAGGAAGACCAACACCAGGCCCAAGCGCGCGTTGCGCAGCAAGAGCCCGATGCGCTGGCGCAAGACAATGGAATCGTCATCCCAGGTGGAGACCGAGATTCCGGCGGGGAGGGTCGGAGCGATCTTCTCCAGGTAGTCCTTGGTGATACGGGCGATCTGCAGGGCCCCCTCATCGCCGACACGGTAGACCTGGATCAGTGCGGCCGGTTCACCGTCGAAGCGCGAGGCCGTGTCGGACTCTTCGAATCCGTCGATGATCGTGGCGACATCCTTGAGCAGGAGCCGGGTTCCGTCCGACTTGGTCATGACGGTGATGTTCTCGAACTCCTCGCCGTGATACTTCTGACCCTTGGTGCGCAGGAGGATTTCACCGCCGGCGGTCTTGACGGCGCCACCGGGAAGGTCCAACGAGGAGAGCCGAACGGCGTTCGCCACCTGCTGGAAGCTCAAGCCGTATCGCCTCAGTGACTCTTCGGAGATTTCGATCGAGATCTCGTAGTTTCGAACACCGCTGACTTCGACCTGGGAAATGC
The DNA here is from genome assembly GCA_030637505.1 of Holophagae bacterium. Taxonomy (GTDB): domain Bacteria; phylum Acidobacteriota; class Thermoanaerobaculia; order Thermoanaerobaculales; family Sulfomarinibacteraceae; genus DAOWGJ01. The sequence continues at coordinate 5,608 of DAOWGJ010000366.1, read as the reverse complement.
CGTCACCTGCGGTCAGATCGTCGCGAATGTGTTCTGCCAAGGTCTTCAGGGTCTTTTCCGATGCGTCCCCGTGAATTGCGACGGTAATCACTCTCCGCCGAGTATCGGCCATGGCGACCACCGGTTTTTCGGTCTCCTCGGGGAAGGTCTCGATCCGGTCGACGGCAGCCTTGATGTCGTCGAGGACCTCCTGGTCATCGGCGTTCTCATAGAGTTCGACCGTGACTGTGCCCAGACCCTCCATCGCGGCCGACCGAAGGCGCTTGATGCCCTCGATTGAGGCGATTGCCTCTTCAACGCGGATGCACACACCCTCTTCGGCCTCGGCTGGAGTCGCGCCACGGTAGGGGACCTGGATGTTGATCGTGTCGGTATCGAACTCGGGGAACACCTCGAGCTTGGTCTGAAACAGCGACAGGGCGCCGGCAACCAGAATTCCGACCATCAAAAGGTTGGCCGCCACGTGGTGGCCGGCAAACCACGCCAGCGGGCCGCGTTCGTAATTCACGCGTCGTTCCCTTCGGAGGTCGGCGTCTCAACGGTTCTGACGACCATGCCGTCGGTCACGGCGTCGAGTTGGCTGATAACCACCTGATCTCCGGCCTGGAGCCCCTCGGCGATGTAGGCCGTGTCCAGGTCTATTCGAGCGGTTGTGACCGGGACGATCTTGAGATTTTCTCCCACGACGATCCAGACCATATTGCCTTCGTGAATCGCGTGCCGAGGAACGGAGACAACCTGTTCGAGGTCATAACCGGAGATCTCAACCTTGACGAAGGTTCCCGGCAGGAGCGGGAGATCGTGGCCGTTGGTCCGGAAGGGATTGGCAACGGCAATCACCACGGGAACCATGCGGGAACTCGTATCGACTCGGGCTTCCATTCGAACGACCCTGCCGGTCCAAATCTGGCTGACGCCGCCGAAATTGGCGATGACGGTTGCCTGCGGTCCATTGATGCCGGGTCGGGTCGGGACCCGGAACCACGCCAGCTCCCGCTCGGCCAACGGGACACGTACCTCAGCGACGGCGGTTCCGTAAACCGTCGCCAGCTTCTTGCCGATCGTCACGTACTGGCCGAGATCGACCGTTTCGCTCTCGACGATGCCGTCGAAGGGCAGGGTGATGGTGGTACGTTCGAGGTTGAGCCGCGCCATGGACAAATCCGCTTGTGCAGCGGCCAGCTCGGCGTCGGCCTGCCGAACCTGGGGTTCCCGGACGACCAGTCCCGAAGTCGGTTCCTCGCCGGGGTGGATCGCGTCCCATTCCTGGAGCGCGACCTCGGCCTCGGCCTGTTCCCTTTCCAGGCCGACTTCGGCGCGGGCGACGGCTGCGCGGGCACGCTCGACCGCCAATTCGTAGTCCCGAGGTTCGATCGTCAGCAGTGGATCCCCGGCGCGAAAGTGGCCCCCTGTTACCAAGCCGGGATGCATTGCTATCACACGGCCGGATACCTGGGGAACGATCTCAACGGTCGTTTTGGCCCTGACCTCTCCGTGTCCGCGGACGACCGTCGATACGGTCGTCGGCTGTGCGGTGATCACTTCAACCAGAGGGCCGAGAACCGGTTTCTGATGGCGCTCCGGCGCCCGCCTCGACGATGCGAGAATCTTGGCGGCGACCAGTCCGAGGATCAGGATTGCAATCGGTGCGACGATTTTGAGGGTGCGTTTGGTCATGGTGACACCTTTGTTTCGGTCGATTTCGTGTTGGCGGCAGCCGGCTCGGTGTAGGGACCTTCGGTCGGGGTATTCGCCGATTCGGGTGCGGTCTCCGGCAATGCCCAATCTCCACCGAGGGCCAGGAAGAGGTCAATTCGAGTATTCCAGGTGTCGGCCCTGGTTGTGATCAGTGCCTCTTCAGCGTTTCTCAGCCGCCGCTCGGTCTCGAGGACTTTCAAAAACGCCTCGACTCCCCGGCTGTATCGTTCGCGCGCCAGGGCGTCCGCAGATTGGGCTTCGGCCAATCGGTGTGTGGTGTACTTCAACCTCTCCGAGTTGGCTTGGTCGGAAACCAGGGCGTCTTCGACCTCTCTCAGGGCATTGAGAATAACGCCGGCATAGGCGGCGCCGGCTGCATCGGCCCTGGCCCGTGCGGCCTCGACTTCGGCTCGGCGAGCGCCACCGGAGAAGATCGGTCCAACAAGGCCTGCGACTGCGTTGTAGACCACCGAGTCGATGTCCACGAGGTCGGTCAGCGAGTCAGAGGTTGCGCCTCCCGAAGCGGTCAGGGTCAGACTGGGATAGAGGTTTGCAAGGGCAGCTCCGACCCCGTAGGTCGAGGCGGCAAGCTGCATCTCGGCACGGATGAGATCGGGCCGGCGGTCGAGCAGGGCGGCGGGCAGGCCGGCGGGAACCGGGCCGAGGTCCGGGAGGTCCGGGAGGGTGTCCGGCAGAGCGGCGCCGGAGCCGGGCCTCCGGCCGACCAGTACATCCAGAGCATGCCGGGCCAACTTCTGTGCGGCCTCGAGCCGGATTTCGGCCGCCCGGGTTGCGGCGAGGTTCTCTCGGGCAAGGTGCAGATCGACCGCTCCCACGAGGCCGGAGCGATAGCGCCTTTCAATGGTTGCCAGGGTCTTCTCCCAGCTGGTTCGGATCTCCTCGGCGACTATTTGGGCACGCTCGGCGATTGCGACCTGGACCCGTGCGCGAACGACGCCGGCGATCACGGAGTGCTCGACGGTTTCTCGGGCGGCGTGTTCGGCCAACAGGTTGGACCATGCGGCTTGCCGTGTTCGTTTGAGTTTCCCGAAAAGATCGACCTGGTATGACACGCCGATTCCGCCGGAGTAGGTGGTGGAATAGATGGTGCGCCGTCCGACCTCGGGGAGAACGAAGGAGGTCTTGGTGCGGCTGCCCGAGAGGTTGTAGTCAACCTGCGGCCACAAGGTTGACCGACTCTGGCCCCACGCGGCTTCGGCCTCGAGCAGCCGGGCAACAGCGACCATGAGGTCGGTGTTGTTCTCCAGGGCCTCTTCGACCAGATCGGTCGTCGTCTGGTCGCCGAACCGAGTCCACCACGGCGCCAGATTGTCGGAGGGGCCGACGGTGTCCTGTGCATTGACGAAGCTCGCGGCGGTGTCGGCTGCTGTCTGGGGGCGCTCAGGATCGGGGCCGAGTGTGCATCCGGCCGCGGCCAGTGCGATCGTCAGGAGGGGGACTGCGAATCTGAGCATCAGGAAGCCTCCACTGGGGCAGCACATGCGCGGATGCCGGCTGCGGAGAATCGGACGACGTGTTGAATGTGGGTGCCGAGGTCGGTGGGTACCAGAGGGGGACCCTCGGGATTGGAAAAGAAAGGGAGTCCTTTGAGAGTGTGGAGGAGCTGTCCGACGATCGACATCATGCACATTCGGGCGACCTGCGGGTCGAGGGGCGGGCCGGTTCGTTCCAGACCTTCAGTCGTAACCTGGATCATCGGTCGGATGAACTCGTTGAGAAAGAGCCCCTTCGGCAGGTGGCTCCCCGTCATTTCATTGGCAAAGAAGGACAGAAGCAGCCGGCCCCGGCTGCCGTCGACCAGAGGCTCCAAAAACGCGTTTGCAAAACTCTCGAGAAAGTACTCCAGCGTTGGATCCGTTTCGAGGCTCATATCTCGCCGCATACTGCTGATCCGGCGATCGCGCAGGTCTATCAGTAACCGCCTGAAGGTCTCTATGTAGAGCTTGTCCTTGCCGCCGAAGTGATAGTTGACCGCTGCAACATTGCATTCGGCCTCCGCCGTGATGTCGCGGATTGAGGTCGAGTCGTAACCCTGTTCGGCAAACAGCTTTTCGGCGGAACTGAGGATCCGCTCTCGGGTCTCGGCATTCCCGTTTTTGGATTCACTTGCCACGGTGCTCTCCTGATCAGATTGATCGACGATCGAATCGATCGTTTAGAACATCAGTATAAAACAAGTGTTTGAAATGTCAAGAAGGAGAAACTAGGTCAAAGGGTCAAAGGGTTACTGCGCCGAAACTGTAGGGTGGGCCTTGGCCCACCATTTTGACCTTGGGATCCCGCGGTGGTGGGCCAAGGCCCACCCTACAGGCCGCTTCCCAGCCTCAACCCTTCTGACCGCGGGTGACCCACTGGCCTGAACCCGGCGTTCCGAACATCTCGCGGCCGTCAGGAGTCAGGCGGTAGACGCAGTTTCCGTGCAAATAGGTCGCGCGAACCCGGCCCGTCCAACGGGCGCCCTCGAACGGAGTGAAACGGTTGAGACCGTGGATGCTCGAGGCGCGGACCTCCCACGTCTGATTATCGTCAAAAACGACGAAATCGGCGTGCATCCCGGGGTTGAGAGCTCCTTTAAGGTGGTCGATCCCGAAAAATCGTGCCGGTCCCGCCGAGACGAGATCGACCATCTTTTCGAGACTGATGCGTCCGGTCGAGACACCCTCAGAATAAAGGTAGGAAAGGGTCGACTGGACTCCGGGGAATCCCGAACGATCGGTCCAGATCGATCCGGTGTTCTTTTCCTCCGGCCACTGGATGGCGACGTGTCCTGATTGAACCATTTCGACGCTGGATTCTCTCAGGCCCTGCCACAGACGGAGCCGGTCTTCGTTGCCTTTCAAGGCTGGGCTCATTTTGAGTTCGGAACCCTTCTCCGAGAAATCGCCGGCGCAGAACTCCAAGAAAGCGGGGCAGACTCCGGCGGTCAGGGGCAGACCCTCCTGCCGGCCTTCGAGCACCAGGGCCAGCCCGTCTCCGGACCCGAGCCCCATCAGGTGAAGCCTGACCCCAGTGGACCGGCACAACTCGCGGGCTACCGCAACAGCCGAATACTCTGTTTCCATGGGGTGAGCTGCGGACCACGCGGAAGGTCCGTCTTCGCCGCGTTGCCTGCTGTCTCGAATCGCCGGGCGGATGGCGTCGGGGGCCTCAGCGTGGAGTCCGACGGGGATTCCCAGCCGCCAAGCCTCTTGGGTCACCTCCGCCATCTGCTCGAAATCCAGTTCCGGACAATCGCTGAGGTCCGACCGCATCGAGAGATGGATCGCCGCGATCCCGGAGTCGACCAGGGAAACCAGGGTTTTTTCCCAATCACCCCTTTTGAAGGATGCGCCGGAAACACCACCCCAAAACATGAAATCGACGTGGGCTTTGGCTGCCGCGACGCGGGCCTTGAATTCCAGGCCGTCCTCGGTGGTCACCGGCGGGTTAGAGGAGCAGGGGAGGTCGACAACACAGGTGACGCCGCCTGAGGCGGCAGCTGCGGTACCGCTGGAAAAATCACCACGCAGCGGAAAGCCGGGGTCAGCGAAACTGACGTGGCCGTCGATCAGACCCGGCAAGACCAGTGCATTGTTGAGGTCGATCCACTGTTCGCCCCCAACCGCGGTCTGGGAGTTGTCCTCCGACACCTCCTCGATCAGACCATCCGTCACCAGAATCTCGGCCCGGGCGGTATCATTCCCCGTACAGGGGATCCTCAGATTGACAAAGCGGGTTCGCATGATGCCATTCTAACCCGGCGCCGGCGTTTCCGCCTGCGCCGGGTGCTGTCAGCTTAGGCACATGCAAAACTACCCAGGATGGCGAATTGGCACCGATGAACCCATGGTCTAATTTTTCACCGCCAAGACGCAAAGAGCGCTAAGGGTTTTAATTTCAATATCTTCTT
>DAOWGJ010000126.1 GCA_030637505.1 Holophagae bacterium | reverse complement strand
CGCCCTGGCCGCCGCCGACATCTACCTCACGCGCCCTGGTGTCGAACCGATCCTCGACCTGCTCGAGGGCGCCCGCCGCACGCTCGGGGTCATTCGCCGCAACCTGGTTCTCTCCCTGGCCTACAACATCACCGCCGCCGCGCTGGCGATGACGGGCCATATGTCGCCGATTCTCGCAGCGGTCCTGATGCCCCTCAGCTCGATTACCGTCGTCGTCAGTTCGTATAGGGCTCGTACGTTCGAGTGATTGATAGACGAAACTCGAAATTGGAGTTTGTCAGAAGTTAGGCACCATCTCCTTGCGGAATTTTGCAAAGAAACCCGTAATCGCATCCATCACCTCATCAGCAGAATCTACCACCCGAAACAACTCCAGATCGGCCTGGCTGATATTTCCCTCTTCCAACAATTTGACCTTGAGCCAATCCAACAAACCGGACCAATAGTCCCGCCCAACCAGCAAAATAGGAAATTTCGGCGTTTTTCCGGTTTGCGAAAGAGTCAATGATTCAAAAAGTTCATCCAGCGTTCCCAGGCCTCCGGGGAACGCAACGAAGGCCTGAGAGTATTTAAGAAACATTAGTTTACGAACAAAGAAGTATCGAAACATAATATTCTTGTCGGCATCGATATAGGCGTTGTTGGACGCCTCGAACGGTAATTCAATACCGACCCCGGCAGAGGCGCCACCAGCCTCCATGGCGCCTCTATTCGTGGCCTCCATGATGCCGGGGCCACCCCCTGTGATCACACTCAAGCCTTCTCGAGCTAAGAGACCTCCCAACTCATAGGCGATTTTGTAATATGCGTCGTCTTTTCCGGTCCGGGCTGACCCGAATACTGTGACTGAGGGTCCAATCTCAGTGAAGGCATCGAAGCCTTCAACGAACTCGGCCATTATCCTGAAAACCTGCCAGGAATCCTTGGATTTAACTTCGCTCCAGGTCTTTTTCTCAAATTTTCTAATGACGCGCTTATCGACGTTCATTCAATAACTCCTTCACGGGCGGATTCGATGGCTTTTCAAAAAACTACTTCGTTGTTGTCGTTCCAGTGATGCCGGCACAATCAGGGGACGACTTTTCCAACACTCTTGGTGTCACTCCTTCTGCGAATCAGCCTTACGAAGTTACGGTATTGGTCGAACGCTCAGAAACTGCTCGATCAGTTTCGAGAACTCGACAAAGTCGTTCAGCCGCTCGTTGAGAACCTGATGGAGGACCTCAATGTCGACATCCAGATACCCGTGAACGATGATATTCCGGAATCCGGCCATGCCTCGAAAATCAGCCGCAAAGGGGCGTGGCAAGACGCCGATATCTGCCAGCACATCGACTGCAGAGGCATAGTCCGCCACGTCCCGCCCCATCCCGACCGCGATGTGAGTGGAGATGTCCAGCGCATTCTGGGCACACAAGTGGAGGCCCCGTTCGACCGTCCATCGTTCCTCCGCGTTTTCTCTCAAAGCGGCAACCTCGCGGCCTGCGTGGTCCCGCAACACTTCGACGCTCTGACGTATGGTTACGAGGTGACGTCGGACAACCGTCGGGTCGATCTCTCCCGGACTCATGAAGCCGGCGCCTCAGGTTTTGAGGTCCCGTAGAGGACCCCATCGATTTTCGCCAACTGAGGCACAAAATCACAGTATCTGGAGACAGCCCTGGCTTCTCGAACCGTCGTCGCCCTGAGGTTCCGCGAGAGAACCCTGATCCCGTCCCGCAGCACCCGGTGATACAACAGTGGAGGTGCATCGTTCAGCACGACGACGTCAACCTTATTGGTCCCGAGACCTGCCATCAGATCGGTCGTCAACCCGGCCCGGTAACCGAAACCTCCGGAGGGAGCCACCGTCAGATCTACAAACACAGCCACATCCAGGTCGCTATGAGCCTGCGCCCGGCCCGTTGCCACCGAACCGAAGAGATACGCCTCGAGAATTTCCTGGCGGGGGCCCAAAATCTCCGCCAGCTTCCTCTCCAAGACATCAAGGTCGTCGTTCAGCCGATTCATGAGATGAGCATACCGCATAAAAGCCAACCGGGCGGGACCGACGGCAAACGGGACCCGCGCCGCCCCCCGGTGTGTCGCCGGTTTCTTGCCCACGCTACCCGCTTCGCGGGCCCGAACCTTCGGTTCGGCAGACCTTCGGTCTGGCGTCGGTTCCTAGTGTAGTGCGCCTGAAGTTCGTTCCATTAGCTGGCGAGTCATCCGCGCCGCTGACGAGGCGAGACAACGCAGTCGTAGCCGGGCTACTTCAAGGAGGAGCAACGAAGCCAGCGGTGTGGAGGGCCGTCAGGAGATGGTAGGAATCTCGGGCGCACTACACTAGTTTCCAGTTTCGAATTCCCTTCCTGCTACCATAGACCCATGTCGGTCCTCTACATCGCCATCCCTGCGGTCCTCCTTCTCGCCCTGATCGGCATCGCAGGCTTCATTTGGAGCGTACGCAGCGGACAAATGGACGATCTTGAAACCCCGGGCATCCGGCCGCTGTTGGAGGATGACCCGATTTCCAATACCAAAGACGAAAATTAAACCGCACTACGGGACGGGCGTAGGGTGGGCCTTGGCCCACCATTTCCAGTGTCACGGCCCGGATTCGTGCATTCCGTCTCTGACTGAGCACAGGAAGGACCCACCGGAAGCTGGATCCCTTCGAGGCCGTGCATTGTGGTGGGCCAAGGCCCACCCTACAGCGACGGTCCGACTACGAGGTTCAAAGCCGGCAGCTGATCGGCGACAGCTTCCCATTACACAATCAACATCGCATCCCCATACGAAAAGAAGCGATATCGCTCCCGGACGGCCTCGGCGTAGACCTCAAGCATGCATTCCCGTCCGGCCAGGGCGCAGGCCATCATCAGCAGAGTGGACTTCGGCAGGTGGAAGTTGGTCAGAAGGGCGCCGACACCCCGAAACTGATAGCCCGGCGTGATAAATATGTCGGTGGAATTCCAGCCCGCCTCGACACGGTCGCCACCGTGAGCCAAGGCCCCTTCCAAAGCCCGGGCCGAGGTCGTTCCAACACAGACGATGCGACGTCCCTCCCCTATTGCCATGTTGACTGCTGCAGCGGTCTCCTCGTTGAAGCAGAATCGCTCGGAGTGCATCCGGTGATCGGCGACGCTCTCGACCGACACCGGCCTGAAGGTACCAATGCCGACATGCAGGGTCAGTCGGGCAATCTCAATTCCGGCTGCCTCGACTGCGCCGAGCTGAGCCTGGTCGAAGTGGAGGCCGGCGGTCGGAGCGGCGATAGCGCCCGGTTCGGTCGCGTACACCGTCTGGTAGCGCTCCCGATCTTCCGGGCTCGGACCCTCAGGCCTTTGAATATAGGGTGGTAAGGGTGTCGCGCCGATTCTATCCAATCGATCAACATCCATCGGAGGATCGAAAACGAGATCCCAAATTCCCTCGCCGAGGATCCGCTCGAGCCGCACAGAACCGCCGTCGCTCAACTCAAGCTCCTCGCCCGGGTGGGCTCGAGAGGTCGGCCTGACCAACCCCTTCCAGCGACCGCCCCCCTCGTCGTCCAACAGAAAGATCTCAAACCGCCGCCCGGTTGTTCGTCTGGCTTCCAGACGAGCCGCAATCACCCTTGTGTCATTGAGCAGAAGCAGGTCCCCAGGCTTCAACCACTGAGGAAGATCCCTGATGCCCTGGTGATGGACCTCTCCCCGCTGACGCTCAACCACCAGCATTCGCGAGTCGCCTCGTTCAACCGCCTCCTGGGCGATCAACTCTTCGGGCAGCGGGTAATCGAAATCAGCCGTTTGCATTCGGCAGATTGTAGAGGAGCGCTCAGCTTTCAGCTATCAGCTTGCAGAGAACGCCTCAGTGCGGGCTCGGGAACAGCAGACAATGGATTCGACCGAGCCGCAAAAGGACTCTGACATGATGCGGCGCATACGTTGCCGCGATGCGACTTGACGCATTTGCTCAACTGTCGGAAAGTCTTTTTCAATAAAACCACTCACGTGGAAAACCAAGGGGGAAGACATTCATGAGAAGGACTCTCGCTATTCTATTTACTTTGGCGTTGGCGACCACCGCGTTCGCCGGCAACTCGGCTCCTCTCACGCAGGTGACGATCGACGACTCGTCCCAGTCCGTTTCGGAAAACCCGTTCTTGTTCGGCGGCGTCGACTGGGCCAGCCAGGCCGACTACGTCAACAGCGGGCGACGCTGCGCCACCCACACTCCTGACCAGGACACGATGGACATGGTCGAAGCGACCCTGCAGTGGTATCGCAATAATCCAATAGACAATGCCAAGGGCGTCGACTGCGTGAAGCACCCCAATCACCCGCATTGCCAGGGTGGAGGCGGTGGCGGCGGCTGGGCTGACGTCACGATTCCCGTGGCCTTCCACGTCATCCATGACGGCAATCAGGGCGACCTGTCCAACGGCGACATCAACGGCCAGATGAACGTGCTCAACAGCGCCTTTGCCGGAACCGGCTTCGATTTCTCGCTGGCCGTCACCGACTACACCGATGATGCCTACTGTTTCACCATGGGCTATGGCACCGCCGCCGAAGTTAATTGCAAAGCTGCACTTTTCGTTCCCGGCCACCTCAATCTCTACACCGCCAATCTCGGTGGTGGCCTCCTGGGTTGGGCGACCTTCCCGTGGGACAACAACGGCACCCGTGACGGCGTCGTATTGCTTTACTCGTCCCTGCCCGGCGGTTCGGCGGCACCCTACAACGAGGGCGACACCGGCACCCACGAGGTCGGCCACTGGCTGGGCCTCTACCACACGTTCCAGAATGGCTGTAAGCGCGGCGACAAGGTCGACGACACCGAGCCCGAGCGCTCCCCCGCCTACGGCTGCCCCACAGGGCGCGACACCTGCGCCCGAGGCGGGCTCGATCCGATCTACAATTTCATGGACTACACCGACGACGACTGCATGTATCTCTTCACTACGGGACAGAACACCCGGATGCAGGAGTCCTGGACGGCCTACCGCCAGTAACAGCGTCCAGGCAAGAGAAAAGGGAGGTGCTCCGGCACCTCCCTTTATTTTTGCTCTCGGCTCAGGCGCTTGCAAAATTCAAGTGCAACACCACGAAGAGAAAAACAATGGGAACAATGAAAACTCCCAATAAAACACCTAACCCGTACTTCTCACCAGTGTCCGGCTGCAAGGCGCAGAACACAACGACCTTCGGCGCTTTCTCGATTCGCTCTCTCGACGTACCGCAAGTATGCCTTCGCTCACTCATCTTGCGAGATCACCGAATCTCATCGCGTTCTGCGCCTTTCGCTTCGAAAACCGGTGAGAAGCACGGGCTAAATAATGATGTTATAGGTGTTCTCTTTCCTTTTTTTGTGCATTTTCGTGCCTTTTTGTGGCTACTCTTCTTGTGGCTTTTTGCAAGAGGTTAAGCTATCAGCTTTGATTACCCAACCCTCATCACTACAGTGGCTATCCCCAGCCACAGCAGCACACAGACCAGAAGAGGGCGGTCAGTCAGAAGGGCCTTGGTCGGGCTTCCACCCAGCTCGTGACGGTGCAAAAGGTAGAGGTAACGAAAGAGCCCGTACAGAACCACCGGAACGGTCGCCATCAGCCCCTCCGACCCGACCTTGGCCACGGTGTCAGGGGCGACGGTGTAGAGGGTATAGGCCAGGACGGTTGCCCCGAGAACCACCGAGATCGCCTGATCAACCATGGGCAGGGTGTAGTGGCCCAGGACGACCCGATGACTGCCGGCCGCTTCGCCCAGCAGGACCAACTCCGATCGCCGCTTGCCGAGGGCGAGGTAGAGGGCCAGCAGGTAGGCGCAGAGCAGGATCCAACGGGAGACCGGCACCTCGATGGCGACGGCCCCTCCGACTACCCGCAGAACAAACCCCAGGGCAACGACCAACACGTCGACGAAAACCAGCTGTTTGAGCAAAGTCGAATACAGCAGCGTGATACCCAGGTAAGCCCCCAGCACAGCGGGAAACCACCCGCCGAGGAACAAGGCAGTCCCGGCGCCGACGATGACCAAGACCAATGCCGTGCCCAGGGCTACCCCAACGCCGACCGCCCCCGAGGCGATCGGTCGCCGGCACTTGGTCGGATGACCCCGATCAGCTTCGCGGTCCAAAACATCGTTGACCAGGTAGGTCGCCGATGCGGCCGCACAGAACGCCGCCACCGCCAGCAGAGACCGGAAAACAGCATCACCGTCCGTCAGACTCCCCGAGAAAACCAAAGGCGCAAGAACGAACCCGTTCTTCAACCACTGTTCAGGACGCAGGCTCCGCAGCAAGGGCATCATGGAGAGAGTCTAGCAATTCTCTTCTGGCCTTGGGTGCGAGCAATTTCAACACGAGAGCGCCCAAAACCCCGGACGGGACGTGCCATTCATGCCTTTCTCTCTGCGCAGGCCTCCCGATGTCGTTGAAGTTGCGAGAAAAGGCATGAGTGGCAATCCACGGCGAACGCCTCGGCAAGCGAGTCTCGGCCGGCGGTGTAGGCCGCCGAGGTCTTTTCCTCAAGGGGCGGTTGTTCTCCCATTTCCAACAATGCTGCCCCTTGAGGAAATGCACCGAGCGGGGGCGATCGGCAGTCGTTTGAATTGGCGACGACCTCAAGGCGCTCCCGAAGGCCGGGGTTGGATTCAGGGGCAGAGACAGCGGACAGCGTCAGTTGACAGAGGCAGCGTCAGTTGACAGCGACCGGGGCAGCATCAGGACCAGCAAACCAGCCCTCAACTCCCACCAACGGTCGAGTCCCATCCGTTCGTATCCCCCGACTCAAACCCGTCCGCAAACAGCGGCGGCTCCGGAGGGGTCCCGCCGGTTGTCAGAACCCGGACGTCATCGATGTACCAGCCTTGGTAGTCGTTCTCGGAACTGTCGGTCCCGAACCGAAAACGAACGATGATGGTTTGGCCTATGAAGGTCCCGAGGTCAATCGTGGCCGTCTCCCACCCCGAACTGGACCCGGTATAGCCCGGCTGGTTATCCAACCCTTCGACGTCGTCGTCAGGGTATCCCCCGTCCGGGGTCAGGAGTTGGAACGATGCACCGCCATTGGAGGACACCAGGACGTGACCACCGTCCCAGCTTGGCTCGATCGAGAACCAGTGGGCAAATTCCAGTTGGGCCGAGTCCAGATCGACATCCAGCTCGATGGCGGGCGAGTCCAAGGTCCAGTCGGCGTTGTTGACGCCGTAGTAGCCATTGATCACCGTGCCCCAGGTCCAGGTCCCCGAGGCGGCGCCGGCGGTCGCATCTTCCCCCCTGTCCCAGCCACCCGTTGCCACGAAACCACCACCATCGCTTTCGAAGTCTTCGTTGAGAACGTCGGTGGTTGGGTCCAACTGAAAATCAAGGTACTCGACGGCCTCATCGAGTTGTACTGTCTGCTGGATAGAACCGTAACTCGAGGCCGAAACTCTGACCTGATGACTGCCTTCCAAGAGATCCGTCACGACGTATGTGCCGGATCCGTTGCTGGTCGCCGAACCCGACGACGGGCCGGAGAAAACTACAGTCGCCCCCGAAATCGGGTCACCGGTGCCGGAATCCGTAATCGTCCCGGAAACCGTGATGTGGAGAATCGGCACAAGAGCGAGATCAACATCCAGGTCATCACCACCCGCACTGACGCTGAAGGATGATGAACTTCCGTCGTGGTAATCCTCAGCCGTCACGTTCAGTGAATAGGTCCCAGCCAGTACACTGGGGAAAACATAGTTTCCTGAAGCATCACTGTGGATCGCCGGGAGAGGACTTCCCGTGAGGCGCACCGCCGCTCCGGAAACTGGAAGACCATTCTGCGAATCCGTAATCGTCCCGGAAACCGAAACACTGTCTGATTCCCGCACCATGGCAACATTTTGCAAGACCGAAACGCCCGGCCCGGGAACATTGATATTGGAAACCGTCTGGCTGACATAGCCCCATGCCGAAAACTCAAGATCCCATGTCCCCGCCTCGATCGGCCGGTGGTAATCGCCAACGTCAGGATCGGCAAAGGCAAAGGTCTTGTAGGTCTCGCTGTCGTGACCGACGACCTTGATTGTCGCCGCGACGGGATTACCCGAGGTCGCGTCGGTCACCAGACCGTGAATCCCGTAACGCGCCTCTTTCATGAAATCCAGCATCGCCTGGCGGTTGTAGCCCCAGTGTGCCTCGAGTTGGTTGGAGTCAAGTGTATGGGCGTCGGAGAGTTCGATGGTCACCTCACGGCAACCGTAGTAGTAGTTCATGAAATCCTGGCGGCCACCGTGGATCTGGTACCAGTCATACCCGTTGGTGATGCCGTCGTCAAAACCAGACATATAATTCGAGGGACTGTCCGCCTGTGCGTTGTCGGCATAGATATGGCTGACCGTCTGATACCAGGCATCATCGGGATGCCGGGCTGACCACACATCCCACGGGTAGTTGACCACTTCGGCACCGCCGTGGAAGTTGGCCGACATGACGAAGGACTCGGCCTCGGCAAGATCAATCATCGCCTGAACCTCGGTGTACCAACTTCCGGCGTCAGGATCGTCACCGGCACTGGGATCAGGAAAACTCCGGTTGGGATCGGCGCCGTTGGAAAGACCCCTCCGGGAACCTGAGACGTTCGAATCGCCTCCGGCAAAGGTGCCGTCGGGATTGGCCAATGGGTTGATCCAAATCACCAGATTATCGACCAGCCCTGAGATCTCAGAATCCGTGGCATAGAGGGTCAGGAGTTCGTGGGCCAACCGCAGGGTCAGAACGTAACCGGCGGTTTCATCACCGTGCATCGTCGCGGTGTAGAAAAACTCCGGTTCATCTTCCTCGATGTCGGGCGTGTCCGAGATTTTGAGTGCGAGCAACCTGTGGTCGCCGTCCTGTGTGCCACCAAGATCCACCAGCCTGCAGAGCCCTGGGTAGGTCGCAGCGTAGTACGTCATCAGGTCGACGTACTGGCTGTAAGTGGGATAGCAGTTCCAGGAATCGGGCGGTTCAAACGGAGGCCCGTCCGGATCGGTGCACATGGTCAGAGCCTGAGGGTCTCTTTCTTCGGCCACCACCTCGAAGCTGTAGCCCAGCCGCTCGAGCTCCTCGAGATCTTCAGGCGTGCCCCAACCGTAGAGGTCAAAACCACGGGTGCGCTCCTCAAGGTTGATGATTTCGCCGACCCGATCCTGCTCGGCACGGTCGTTGACCTGCAGGCGAACCAACGTCGCCGGCTCAGCCGCTACAGCCATTCCTGCAGTCAGCAATACAAAGAACAGACCACCAATAACCGCTCTCAGAGCATTCAACCTCATACCGCCTCCTGGCAATGCAAAGCCTCGCGGCCCCGCCAACCCGCCGGGGAGTATACGGCCCGAGCCAACCCAACCGCAACCAGGCACGACGAAAATACGTGCCCCAGATCACCCCAATTCAGGCGCGTAGCGCCAATCGCCAGGAGTGTGGCCGGATTGGCCCTCCTTGCACCAATAATCCAAATCATAGATGCAACGGGCCAATACGGAACGCGCCCCTGGCGGCTTGACCTTTCACGCCTCCGGCCGGACAATAGACCCATGAGTGAGTACCAGAAGATGTGGAAGGCGTTTGAAGCCAATGAGATTTCTCACTCTGTCGCCCACTACCTGTTGGCGGTGGCCGACCACACACAGGACGGCGCCTCCCCGCGAGCCGCCGACATCGCCCGAACGCTCGAGGTTTCACGGGCCGCCGTCTCGCTCCAGCTACGAACGCTCAAAGAGCATCGTCTTGTCGAGGTCTCCGAGGATCATCGAATTCACCTGACACCCCTGGGACAAGACCTCGTCGGCAGGATCGCTTCGAAACGTCAGGTTCTCAGGGCCTTTCTCAAAGAGATCCTCGGCGTCGGCGAGGCGACGGCGGAGGCAGACGCCTGCAAGATCGAGCATCTGATTTCTGAAGAATTCGGTGCTGCGCTGGTTCGGTTCATGACCTTCCTTCGCAACGCAGACACCAATGCTCAGAGCCTCCTTGATGACTTCAACAAGCTGACCGCTGACTGCCCCCCGGGAACGACCTGTGATTTCTGCGTCACCGAGTGCCTTCTCAATTCCGCCCGGCGGAATTGAAGAGGCCCCTCACCGGCAGTGATGTCCTCCCCCGTTCTCATGGTCGCCATGGTTGCAACTGGAATCTCCGGTCTGCAAATTGCCGGCCAGAAACGCCTCGGCAGCCTCCCGAGGCGAAACGTTTGGCGCGCCGAGCACGATCTGTATTCCCCGCTGTTCGAACAGCTGAATCGCCCTGGGCCCCATGCCGCCGGTGATGACGACCGAACCGCCCATTTCAGCGATCCACGCGGGTAAGACACCCGGTTCGTGGACCGGAGGCACCTCGGTTCTCTCGGCAGAGATTTCTCGATTCTCGCCATCAATATCGAAGAATGTGTAGGTCCGGCACCGGCCGAAGTGTTGACTGAGCAGATTTCCGTTGGTCGGAATGGCGATGATCATCCAAGAGCCTCCTGTTGATGGTGAGACGGCAACGTCTCGCCCGCGGCTCCGGTGTTTTCGGCAAGGAAGGTGTGGAGCCTGTTGTGTAATTGACGAAGGGCCTTGCCGACGTCGGTGCCGGCATCAATGGGCACGATGCCCTCCCGCTGGGCCTTGGGCACTGCCTCGTCGTATGGAATCGTGCCGAGGACCTTGACCCCTTGAGCCTCAAGCTCTGCTGTCAATGAGACCACCAGGTCCGGGTTGAGATCGGCCTTGTTGATGACAACTGCGGCAGGGATGTCGAAATGCCGGGCCAGCACGAGAACGCGGCGCAGATCAGAGATGCCGGGAGGTGTCGGCTCGGTGACCAGGAGGACCAGATCGACCCCGGTCACCGCCGAGATCACGGGACACCCGGTCCCCGGGGGACCATCGATGAGCAGCATCTCCGCCTCGGTCCGACGTGCCGCGTCGGCTGCAACCTTTCGAACCTGGGTCACCAGTCGCCCCGAATTCTCACCGCCGACACCCAGCCGCGCAAAGGCCAACGGGCCGATGTCGCACGATGACAGGGTCCAATCGCCCGAAACATCGTCGCGCATCGAAAAGGCCTGGCTCGGGCATACCAGCGTGCACACGGCACAGCCTTCACAGCTCAAAGGATCGACTTCAACAACTGAGGTCCGGCCAGGAAACACCTCCCCATCGACCATCGACAAGGCGCCGTACCGACAAGAGTCCACGCACAAACCGCACCCGGTACACGCATTCGGATCGACGACCGCCACCTCTCCCCCGATGAAGGGAACAGCCGGCGCCTCGACCGGATGCAGCAGGAGCGCGAGGTTGGAAGCGTCGACATCGGTGTCGGCCAGCACGATGCGCCGTCCCTCCTGATGCGCCAGCGTCGCCAGAGAAGCGGAGACGGTGGTCTTCCCGGTACCGCCCTTTCCACTGATGACCGCCACGGTCTTCATGCGGCCCTCTCCTGGATGGTACGAGCCAGGGCGGCTCTCAGACCCAACAGGTCCTGTCGAAACTCGGGTGCAGATTCAACCAACGGACGGGACCGGGCATAACCCTCGGCAATCCGCAAGAGATGGGGGATTTCGAGCACCACGGGAATCCCCTCGCGGGCGGCGTACTCATGGACTTCACCGGCGCCCCAGTCCGCCCTGTTGACCAGTATGGCTGCGGGCCGGTTGATCACCTTGAGGGCTTCGACCGCCAGGGTCAGATCGTGCAGGCCGAACGGCGTCGGTTCGGTGACCAGAAGGACCACGTCCGCGGCCTCGGCCGCCGTAATCACCGAACAGTTGGTGCCCGGCGGCGAGTCAATAATGACGTCACCCTGATCGCCCGCCCCTTTCAAGACATCTTCGATGACGGGGATGGGATGGGCCTCTCCTGCATCCAACTCTCCCTGGACAAACCGAATGGGACCGGCATGCCCGAAACGCACTTCTCCAATTCGCCGATCGACTTCGTTAATGGCCCGGGTCGGGCAGACCAGACTGCAACCGCCGCAGGCGTGACAAAGCTGGTCGAAGATCATCCACTTGCCCGGCACCACGGCCAGCGCATGGGACCGGCAGAAATCTGCGCATGCGCCGCAGTAGGAGCAGTCCTCTTCGCGCAGGCGGGGCACCGGCACGCCTACCTGCGCGCTCCGCTCGATCTCGGGATGCAGCAACAGGTGGGCGTTGGGGCCCTCGACGTCACAATCGAGGAAGGTGCACTTCCCCCACGTCAAGGCCAGCGAGGTCGCAACCGATGTCTTGCCCGTGCCCCCCTTACCACTGGCGACTGCTACCTTCATCCCGCCCAACCGGCAGCGGCGTCGGAGTTTTCCAACTGTTCGAGTTTGCCGGCCTTCCAGGCATCCACTGCCTCGGCGACCGTCCCCATGCTGACGCCGAAGACCCTGACTCCGGCCGCTGCCAGCACCTCAAAGGCCTTGGGGCCGCAGTGGGCCGTCAACAGGACTTCGGCGCCCAGGCGGGTGACCGTCTGGGCTGCCTGAATTCCCGCGCCGTGTCCGGCGGTGGTGGCCGCGTTGGCGATCGTCTCGGCGTCGCCGGTCTCGCTGTCGATGAGAATGAGGAACGGTGCCCGCGCAAAGCGTGAATCCATTGGGGCATTGAGCCCTTCGGAGGATGCGGTCACACAGATTTTCATTTCTCCACCGCCTCGAGACGGCTCTTGAGCTCTTCGATTTCCCGCTCGAGTTCCTCCTGGTTCCGACCAACCGGGACGTCGACAGCGCCCTGAGCACCAAATCCCCGACCCAATCCACGACCCATTCCCCGGCCCCTGCCTCGGCCTCGGCCCATGCCCCGACCTCGGCCGAAGGCCGGCGCCTCATCGTGTGCAGCGGTTCCCCGGCAATCCCCCAGCCCTCGTCCCGTCATTGTTCCTTGTCCCAGCGGACCCGTTCGATTTCTTCCTGGCATTTGATGCCTCCAATCTTTCTTTGGGTTTCGAAGCCTGAAATATTGGCCTCGGCCCTTTTCTTTTTTAAACATATGTCCAAAATTGCCAAATGTCAAGGAGCCTGTCTGGGCAGAGGCTTCCCAACCAAGTGGAACCGAAACCAAAGAGTTCGGCCACCGAGGCAAGCTGCCGACCAAATCTGAGGGCAGATTCACCACAGAGACACAGAGAACACAGAGGAACACAGAGGGCAATCCAAGGGCGCTCCCGCGTTCGCCCACCCACTTAGCGGGCTCAGCAGAAGACCTGTCCATCGCCCTGGACGCAGGGCGTCCCATCGATCTACAGGCCTTCAGCAGGCGGACTTCGCCCGCTCGGGCGAACCAGTCCGACGCGCGCATGGTCCGCCTCAAATGGCATGCCCCGTAGCCCGGCTGCACGCGAAGCGTGCTTTGGCGGAAGAGAGGCGGGTGACAAGAACTGGTTCTTGGAGTTCGTTTCTCTTCTGACAATAGCGGACGAAGTCCGCGTGCCGGGCGGAACTGACGACCACGTTGGGACTCTCCTCTGTGTTCCTCTGTGTCCTCTGTGTCCTCTGTGTTAATTGTCTTCTGGAGAATTCTGCCTCGCCATTTCGAAGTAGTCCGAGCGGGAGTTGCTAAGAGCCTGTCCCAGGTGACGAACCACCGCATTCAGAGTAGGATGACTGCCGCAGTTGGAGGTAAGATGACTGATCAACCCTCTTCCAAGACGTTCAGCGGCCCCTTCACCCTGGGCGCCGACTTTCCAACGCCGTCGCTCGAGACGTGGCGGGCGATTGCCGAGACCAGCCTCAAGGGACGGGCACTCGAGACCCTGACGACATCAGTGGATGACGGTGTCGCTGTCAAGGTGCTTTACACCGATGCAGACCGGCGTACCGACTCCGGTCTCCCCGGGTTCTTCCCCTTCACCCGAGGCGGTGCCTCCCCTGACAACACCTGGAAATCCTGGGAGACCTGCGCCCTGTTCACCCATCCCGACATCGACATCGCCGCCCGGCAGATCGCCGAAGAGACGCAGCGGGGCGCTCAATCGATATGGGCCCGATTCTCCGGCGGCGTTCGCTGCGGCATCGACCCGAGATCACCCGAAGCCGCCCAGTGGAACGGCGACGGCATCATCGCGGAGACCGTCGACGATATCGAGCGCCTCCTCTCCGGTGTCGATCTCCTGGCGATACCCATTCATATGGAGGCGGGCGGCAACGCATTCGCGACCGCAGCCGCCTTCATCGCCGCCGCCCACCGTCGCGGGATCCCGCCGGATGCTCTCCATGGTTCGTTCAATCTCGATCCACTGGGGGCTCTGATCGGTGACGGGACCCTGATTTCCGGCCTGGACCGCTCGTTCGACCTCATGGCTCCACTTGCCGCCTGGTGCCTCGAAAAGGCGCCCGGCATCAGGGCCCTTTCGGTCTCCACTCTGCCCTACCACGAAGCCGGCGCCACGCCGGTCCAGGAATTGGCCTTCGCTCTGGCAACCGGGATCGACACGCTGCGCACCCTGGAACATGGAGGGCTCGAGCCCGAAGCGACCAGTAGGCAGATCCGATTCCTCTTCGCAACAGGGCGGAATTTTTTCACCGAGGCAGCAAAACTCCGGGCCTTCAGACACATCTGGGCTCAGGCAGTCGCCTCGTGTGGAGTGGATGGTCCCGAGGCGGCCGCGGTGATTCACAGCGTGTCGTCGATGAGAAATCTGACCACCCGGGATCCCTGGGTCAATCTCCTTCGGGTCACAGTGGGCG
>DAOWGJ010000384.1 GCA_030637505.1 Holophagae bacterium | reverse complement strand
GAGTGCCGCGGGATCACACTCCTCTGGAAATAGTGAGAAATGGGGGACTCTTTCCAATAGATCGACCTTCTTGTACCCCGCCGCCCCGATTATCTCGAACGCCCTCTCCGGAGGATGCTCAATCACGGAAATGCTGCAGATGGAAATACGCGAGTCGTCCAAGATCATGGTCTCCCTTCAAGGCCGTGCTCTGATCACAACCCCTTGCTAATACTGGGCAGCACGGTTCGGGCCCTGCCCCACGACCTCGAGGTCCCGCTGATCCTCATCCGCCCCACCGCCGCAGATGTCGAAAAAGCCAGGGAGCTGATCATCCCCAGCTATCCCGTCGTGTTCCCGTATGGCTGAAGAAGCTGTCAGCTCTCAGCTGTCCGCTATCAGCCGGCGCTCGCAAGCCGAGCAGAACCGACTGCTGTGCAGGTGAAGAGGACACCCGCCAACCCAAAGGAAAAACATGAATCTCAAAGACCACTATGGATTTTTATTCAATACCTTCTTTGCGTTTCCTTTGCGCTCTTCGCGTCTTTGCGGTTCAACTGTGCTTTTGTTCTTGCCCTTTCTTTGCCTTACAGTCCTGGCTGTCCTACAGTGTTTGCGATGCATGAGATGGGGATTGCTCTTGAGGTTTATCGCCAGTGCCGGGAAGCGGTCGCCGACTACGGGCCGGGGCGCCTGGACACGGTCCACCTGGCCATTGGCGAACTGTCGGCCGTCGAACCCGAATTGATGAGCTATGCCTGGGAGGCAGTGACGGTCGATACTCCGGACGCCGAATCCTCACTCAAGGTCCGATGGTGCCCCGCAATCCAGAGGTGTTCGACTTGCGGAGTCATCGAAGGCCGGGTCGAGGGGAGTTGGCTCCGCCTCTGCCCCAATTGTTCGATGGCCCTGGAGGTCACCGGGGGTGACGAGTTGGACATCGAGAGCATTCAATTCACAACTGATGATGACGGAGAACCAAGCTGATGTGCCTTGCCATTCCTATGAGATTGATCCGCCGAGACGA
Organism: Holophagae bacterium; assembly: GCA_030637505.1. Taxonomy (GTDB): domain Bacteria; phylum Acidobacteriota; class Thermoanaerobaculia; order Thermoanaerobaculales; family Sulfomarinibacteraceae; genus DAOWGJ01. The sequence continues at coordinate 6,610 of DAOWGJ010000384.1, read as the reverse complement.
ATTCGAAGGAACCGTGGAGCTCGACGGCGTGCGCCGCTCGATTTCGATGATGCTGTTGCCGGAAGCCGAGGTCGGAGAGCATATCCTGGTCCACGCCGGCTACGCCATCGGCTCGATTAACGAGGAAGAGGCCGCCAAGACCCTCGAACTGCTCCGCGAATACGCCGACGCGATGGAAGAGTTTTAGGGAGCCATCCCAGGATGGTGGGCCAAGGCCCACCCTACAAGGTACCGAGATCCCGTAGGGTGGGCCTCGGCCCACCATTTGCGGTCAGTTCTCAGCCTGGGGTTTAACTTCAGATGAAGATCGGGGTTTGCGTTTCCATCTGACGACTCGGGTCCCGGCCAGTACGTCGTGCAGCGCCAGGCGATCACCCCGAAGGACCGCCAGCATATGCCCACCGATCAGGGTGACCGAGGAAGCCATATAGGCCAGCAACCGCATGGCCGCACGGGAAGCTCCGATCGGACACCGCCCCTGGTGGTCGACGACCCGCAGCCCTAAGAGCCACTTGCCCGGCGTGCACCCCATCAGTCCCCACCCCACCAGGAAATAGCACCACCACAGTGCGACCCAAAGCCCGCCGATGCCGGCAACGTGACTGAGCCACGGGGTATCCTGGGCCAACGAGGACACGGCATCGATAGCAGTCCCGTCCGCCGAAAGATCAGGCATGGCGCGGAGTAAAGGCAGGCACAGGACCACGCTCAAGCCGACAAAGATCACCATATCGGCCAGGGTCGCCATCAGTCGCCTGCGAACCCCCGCCGTCGGAAGATCCCTTCCCGGGAAGGCCTCTTGAGCGCCCTCAGCCTCCTTCAAGTCAGCCATCAAAGGCAGTGTACACCTGCTTTCTCTTCGTGGTCTTCGTGCCTTCGTGGTTCCAATCCTCCCCTCTTTGCGTTTCCTTTGCGGTCTTTGCGTCTTTGCGGTTCAACTGCCTTCTACTCTATGCTAGCGGCCATGGTCCAGTTCGTCCGGGATGTGGCCCCGAAGTTCCGCCAGGCAGTAGAGCAACTGCCGCACCTGCCCCGTGCGTTGACGCTGGTCCGTCAGGCCGCAGGGCGCTGGACCCTGGCGTGGGCAGTGCTCCTCGTCATTCAGAGCATTCTGCCCGTGGCGGTCGTCCTGGTGACACGGCGCTTGGTGGACTCTGTGGTCGCTGCTACCGGCGCCGGGACCGAGACCATCGGTATTCGAGAACCCCTGCTGCTGGCGGTAGTCATGGCCTCGCTGCTGCTGGCGTCCGAGCTGACCCGAGCGCTGGCACAGTGGGTTCGAACCGCCCAGGCGGAACTGGTCAGCGACCACATCCGTGAGTTGATTCAAGAAAGGGCCGCCGCCGTCGACATGGCCTTCTACGACACACCTCAGTACTTCGACACGCTCCACAGAGCCCGGTTCGACGCCCAGACCAGACCGGCGGCGTTGGTGGAGAGCCTCGGGACGCTGCTTCAAGGGGGTCTGACGCTGATCGCCATGGGGGCCGTGCTCTTCGGCTATGCCTGGTGGCTTCCTCTGATCCTTCTGCTCAGCACCGTACCGGCCCTTTTCGTCGTCATGCAGGCAATCGTCCGGCGGCACGAGTGGACTGTCAAATCGACGATGGATCAACGGCGTTCGACCTATTTCGAGTTTATGCAGTCGACCAGGGAGACTTTCGCCGAAATCAGACTTTACGATCTGGCCGTTCACTTCCGTACGTCATTCACGGCCCTGAGAGACCGTCTCCGGGGCGAGCGTCTGGATCTGGCACGATCCGAGGCCGGCGCCAGAGTCCTCGCGGGTCTGGCCGGACTGACGCTCCTCGGGGCCTCCCTGGTATGGATGCTCCTCGACGCCCTGCACGGAGTGATCTCACTCGGGCAGCTGGCCATGTTCGGGCAGGCTTTCCTCCAGGGCCAACGCCTCTTGCGCTCGAGCCTGGAGAATCTCGGCCAGATCTACTCCAATCTGCTGTTCCTGGGCAATCTCTTCGAGTTTCTGGAATTGGAGCCCACGATCACAGATCCCGCAGATCCGCAGAATCTCCCATCACCGATCAGGAGGGGAGTGACTTTTCGAGACATCTCATTCACCTACCCAACGTCTACCCGCCCGGCCCTCGAACATTTCTCGTTGGACGTCCCGGCTGGGTCCACAGTCGCCCTTCTGGGCCGCAGCGGCGCCGGCAAGAGCACCCTGTTCAAGCTCCTGCTTCGATTCTACGACCCCGACAGAGGATTGATCGAGATTGACGGCATCAACATCCGACATCTGAGGCAGGCTGATCTTCGGCGGCATATCGCCGTTTTGTTCCAGGCGCCCCTGGAGTTCAGCACGACCGTCTCCGAGAACATCGCCTACGGGGATCTGGAGGCCGGCCGTGACCCGGAGAACATCGTCCGCGCCCTCGAAGCGGCCGGCGCGCGGTCCATCATCGATCGTCTCTCCGAGGGCAAAGACACCATGCTGGGCCCATGGTTCGGCGGCACTGAACTGAGTCTGGGAGAGTGGCAGCGGATCGCCCTTTCGCGCGCCTTCCTCCGCGACGCCGACATCGTGCTGCTGGACGAGCCGACCTCGGCGATGGACTCCTGGGCCGAAGCCGAGTGGTTGAGCGCATTCAAAGACCACGTCAGGGGACGTACGACCATCGTCATCACCCACCGTCTGAGCACTGCCCGCCACGCCGATCTCATCCACGTTCTGCATGACCGCCGGATTACCGAAAGCGGCACCCACGACGAGTTGTTGGCCCTGGGAGGCCGATATGCGGCAGCATGGAGATATCAAGTCGGTGACTCGTGATGGTGGACCAAGGCCCACCCTGCCCGGAACTCGGCGCGTCGTAGGGTGGGCCTTGGCCCACCATTTTTGAATGTTCGCGAAGGATCCAGCCCTCCGCCTTACCGCCATCGACCCTTGATGGCGGCGGCGCCGAAACGGAAAGTCCGCCCGATGAGATCGAAGGGACGGTAAAGCCTGTAGCCCCAATATCCCCAGGACGACGAGGGCTTCCCGTAGAGGGCCTCCACCTGTCCCCGCGTCAAAACGGTCGCGCCCCACACGGTCCGCAGCAACGTCGCCCCTCGCCCCCGCGAGGGCAACGCCGACGCCAGTGACCTGATTCTCAGAGAGGCACGGTATTGGGCATCGACCGCACCGAGAACCAGGTGACGCAGCATCAGAGCCGCGTCGTCGCTCCCCGCCCAAATTCCCGCCGCGCCATCGCCTTCGACCAGCCGACGGCACATCGAACCCAGAGCCTCGACCTCCCGGCGTGAGACGTCCCGCTCGATCCACGGCATCCATCGCTCGAAAGCACCGCTCTCGACGGCGCCGGCAAGGTCCAGATCGACGATATCGGCAACGAAGCGAAGCATCGGGTAGCCCTTGGGATTGAGCCCGTGCTGTGCCAGTCCGTGCACAACCGCGTGAGCCAACAGGAGGTCACCACCGGGCACGCGAGCGTCTCCCGGCAACCCTGCGGCCGGGTGGGTCAGATCGGGACCGTCCAGGTCGGCGAAGGTCGCAGAGTCCTGACCGAAACGGCGCACGCCCCTGAGGCAGAGATGGACCTCGACCGCCAGGCCCAGCGGATGCCCCAAAACCTGCAGCTGGTGTTCCCCGCAGGGGAGATCCTGCGGTTCGTAGCACCCTTCGGCCTTCAGGCGGTCCTGCAGCTCCTGCTGCCGGCCTTCCTGCGTCAGAACATCCACGTCTCCAAGACCACGCGAACCTGGAAGAATGAGGCCCTCGAGCACCAGCGCCGCCCCTTTAAGAAAGAGGAGCGGCAGGGCCAGTTCGGCCCCCAGTCGGGCGATGTGTTCAACCACCGCCTCGGCCTGAAGTTCCGCGGCCCCGGTCCGACGACGTGCCAAAGCGAACCCACTCGCAGTCTCCGGCCCCAATCCTTCAACCAGTGCCTCTCGAGGCCACCGGGCGGCGATCCTCGCGGCCAAAACCATTGTGTGAGCAGCTTCAAACAACCCGTTCGGATCACCTTCGGGCGACGCCGGGAAGTTCCCACCGGCAGGACCGAACGCCAGATCCAGGGCGAGGGCCACTGCAGGACGGATCTCCACCATCGGAGGACGGAACGGAAAAGCCGATTTCACTCTGTGATTGTACGACTACCGGGAGAACTAGCCCGCACCTCGCGACGAAAATTGGTAAGAAGTCCGGGCTAACGGCCTTCACCCCTCTTTGACGCGTGCCTCCGGCAGCAGCTCGTTGAAGAACCGCCGGAGTTCGGCCTCGTCGCCGATGCTGGACAGCTCCCTGAACCGCCTGATGGCCCTTTCGACATCGGCCCTGCCGTAGGAACTGATCGTGCCGATGAGGATTTTCGGATGGCGGGTCTTGGCGATCGTCTCTCCCACCGTCTCCAGCTCTTCGAAAAGCTTCTCTCCCGGCCTCATCCCCGTAAACTCGATATCAATGTCCTCGTATGGCTTCAACCCGCACAAGGTGATCATGTCCTTGGCCATGTCGACGATGCGCACCGGCTCGCCCATGTCCAGGATAAAGATCTCACCGCCCTCACCGATCGCTCCCGCCTGCACGACCAGCTGCGATGCCTCGGGAATGGTCATGAAGTAACGAACCATGTCCGGGTGAGTTACGGTGACCGGTCCACCCTCCTCGATCTGTTTTCGGAAGATCGGCACCACCGATCCCGCAGAACCCAGCACATTGCCGAAACGAACGGAAATGTAGTGTGTGTCGTAGCCGTGATTCAGATCCTGAGCGACCAACTCGGCGGCTCTTTTTGACGCACCCATGATCGAGGTCGGCCGAACCGCCTTGTCCGTCGAAATCTGAACGAAGGTCTCAACCGCGAACTCCCCGGCCAGCTCCGCCAGCAGCCGCGTCCCCAGAATATTGTTCTTGACCGCCTCACCGGCGTTGTCTTCCATCAACGGCACGTGTTTGTGTGCTGCGGCGTGGAAGACCACCGCCGGCCGGTAAGTCTCGAAAAGCGCCCGCATCCGACCTTCATCGCAAATGTCGGCAACCAACGGCACGATTTCCGTCTCGGGGCAGCAGACGCGCGTTGTCCGGTCGGCGTCGAAGAGGGCAAACTCCGCCCTCTCGACCATCAGCACCCGACCGGCGCCGAAACGGGAAACCTGGCAACACAGTTCGGACCCGATCGAGCCGCCGGCACCGGTCACCATGACGGTCTTGCCCTCGAGGAACTCCGCCAGCGAGGCCTCGTCGAGGTTGACCGGATCCCGACCCAGCAAATCCTCGATCTCGACGTCCCGGATGCGGCTGATCTCGACCGTACCGTCGATCAGCTCGTAAAGGCCGGGTATGATCCGTGCGCGGACCGGGATCGCCTCGCAGATATCGATGATTCGGCGCAAGTCCTTTCGGGCCGTCTGGGCGATCGAAATCACGACGTGGTCGATCCCCAAGTCCGCCACCAGCCTCGGCAACTCGCGGGTCATACCCAGCACTCTGACGCCCTGGATCACCGAACCTTGCTTTTCCTGATCGTCGTCGACGAACCCGCGAATATCGATCCCCATGTCGCCACGTGCCTGGATCTCGCGGGCCGCGAGAACCCCGGCCCGGCCTGCGCCGACCAGCAGCACCGGTCGTGCCGCTCCACCGCCTGCGCCCCGGGCATGGCGTTCTTTCTCGAAGCGTTCGAACATCGCGCGGCGTAACACCCGCAAGCCCAGCACACCGCCGAAGGCGAGGATGGTACCCATCAGGGTGATCGACAGCGGCACCCGCCATTGGCCGAAATCGTCCGGTAACCCCAGTCGCATCAAGACGATGGGGAGAAAAGACCACCACGCCGCCTTGAGGAAGGGCCTCAGTTCAGCCATCCCGATGTATCGCCACACGAAGGCGTAGATCCCGAAGAGATTCAGCGCACCGAACTGTATCAACACCACCAGCGGCAGCTGCGCCAGCATCTTGTGCAACTCGACCTCGGTGATCTCGAACTCGAAGCGGAGGTTGTAGGCAATAACGAAGGCCAGAGCCAACACCACCAGGTCGAAGACGTACTGAACCGGCCGATTCAACAGCCGCTGCCAGACTCGAATCCCGGCAGGCATGTCTGAAGCCCGCCGCCCTTCCTTGAGTGTCACCTTCTCGTCGATAATTGCCCCCTTGCCCCCAGCATCATCACCGAACGACATTCTACCGCGGACACCACCACCCGTCCTGGATCACCCCAATAAACCATCAGCACCCGAGCCCATCGACCCCGCCAAAGCAAGAGAGAACCCTCTCCAGCGGGGCGTGCCGTTCATGGCTTTCTCCCCGCGCAGGCCTGCCGACGACGGTGACGCTTCGGGAAAAGCCATGAGGGGCAACCCTCGGCGAGCGCTTTGGCGATCGAGTCTCGGCCAACACCGTAGGCCGTCGAGGCCATTTCCCTCAAGGGCAATGCTCTCCCGATTCCAACTCAGTCGCCCTTGAGGGAAATGCGCCGAGCGGGAGGGCCGGAGGCGCTCCCGAAGGCCGGGGTTGAGTCTTTTCCTCAAGGACAGCCGACAACGCCAGGATGCAGGTCTCAGCGTCCGCAATCAGCGTCGGCATCGGCGGCCGAAGCAACGAACCTGGTCCTCTCTATCGCTACGGAAGCCGCTTGAGAAACCGCTC
>DAOWGJ010000237.1 GCA_030637505.1 Holophagae bacterium | reverse complement strand
TTTCTCGAACGCCTGCTGATCCCCAACCGGTTCGCCGGCCACGGCAGAGCCTGCGAGGAGCGTAAGACCAAGAACCAACAATGTACTCGTGACTGTTTTCATCAGAGATCTCCTTTGTCTTGTTTCGGCCAAATTTTGGGCTGGGGATCCAGCGGAATGAGCGCCCTTCCGATCAGCGCCGGGTGATCTGCGGAAATCTTGGTGGCGCGAAATACGGCGAATGGACGGCTCTCCAGACCCGGTTGCGGCATGCTGCCGTCAGAATTACGCACCCCTCCACTGAAGGGGTTGAGGTACTCCCAGACAATTTTGCCATCTCTGGTGACCTCAAAGAAACGTCCGTCCGGGCCCGAACACACCATTGTGTGGCCGTTGGCGATGCGGTTGGCGCCGGAGATAAAGGGGGCGAAGAAGGACTCACTGGCCTCGGCTGAGTAGGTCCAGGCCGGCGTCGCGGATGCGAAGGAGCCGTCGGCGCCAATCTTGTACCGGCCATCGTCAGTCAGGGGCGGTGTAATCTCGATCACCGACGACCAGTCTCCGTCCGGTCGCCCACCGCCATTGTTGAAAATCGTCAGATTCCCGGCCCCCGGCATTGTGTCCGGGATCCATCGCACATCGTGCTGGTAAAAGAGCTGCTGATCCGCCTTGGTGCCGTGGCCATAGACCCTGGGGTTGCCCCAGCGATACAGGAGATCACCCCCTCGGCCGGCGCGCCCCCCGGTGGAGCCGACGGACTCGGACGGGTTGGTGCTGTGGTCGATGATCCAGATCTCACCAAGCTGCGGGACGCTCAAGGCGATCTGGTCAAGATGGGGGTTGTAGTCGATGGCATTGATGTGCAGGAAGTCCGAATCCAAATCCTCTTTCGTTGCGTCCTCCGGGACATAGCCGATGGCTTTGAGTTGCTCCAGTTCTTCGTCGTCGACCATCGAGGGTTCGCCGTCGCCATTGATGTCGACGAGGTGTGGACTGTGCGCGGGATCGCCAAAGGCGGTGGCCTTGTCGTCGGCATTCTGGATGAGATGATCCCAGACATGCCACTCCCATATGACATTTCCACCGTCGGGCGGCAGTTTTTCGATCTCCATGATGAAGTCCGGCCAGATCCCCTGCTCTGGAAGGAGATCTTCCCGCCGCCCGGCTTTGCGGGCCTCGTCGGCGTCCCTGACCTCCCAGCCGAGGGCGAGCACGTTGCCGTTTGGCAGTTGCTCGATATCGTGGTGAAAGACCTGCTGCTCGGAGGCCACTCCCCACTTCCATACCGGTTCACCGTCCCAGGTGAATTCCTCGATCAGCCCGCCCACACCGCCGGATCGAAAGCTGGTGACCTCAGGGTCGCGGGCTGAGCGGAGAAGGTTGCCGTTGTCGAGGAGATAGAGCCCGGCGCCCGGCGCGAAGTCGCTTTTCCACTGGTGCACAACGAGGCCGTCAACATCGACGAGATAGGTTGTGTCCGACAGGAGAGGGGAGAAGAGGATATACCCCGGCGCCGCCTGCCCGGAGTTGTAGACCAAGCCGCGCGCCTCGGGGTCGGTGGACTTATAGGGAGTGCCGACGGGCGGTGCCGCCTTGCCGTTCAGATTCTCCGACTGTGCGGTTCCCCCGCATCCCTGTGCCAACACCGCGGAAGTGATCACCAGCCCGACCACAAGGTGGCGGCGCCATGCTTTGTTATCGGCCGGCAGGCCACCAGCTGAGCAGGTAATCACTTCGGTTTGGGTGGTTGGACACTGTCTCGTTCGCCCCATGAGGGCCTCCCTTATGAGCCTCCGAAATGGGGGATGCAATTCAATATCCTCCTTCCGGTCTCTCGCCCAGGTTTTCTGCGGACCATACTCTATTATATGAGAACGCGTCTCGGTTTCGAGATATTCCCTCTTTTTTATCGAAAAATGGGCGCCGTGGAATCCGGCGAAATACTTGTCAGATGCATTGAACACCCGTCATAATCGAATGATGAAGACATCGAACAGCGCTCCAATTCGGTACCTTCCTCATGGACTCTTTGGTATGTATCTGGCGCTGTTCACGGTATGTGCCATCCGGCCCTTCGACCGCGAAGTCTGGGTTGCCGAAAACATTCCAATCGTCTTGATCGTCGCGATCCTGGTTCTGACCTTCCGGTGGTTCCGCTTTTCGAACACGGCCTACTTGATGATGGCTGTGCTGGTTTTTCTCCACACCATCGGCGGCCACTTCACCTTCGAACGCGTGCCTTTTCAGTGGGTCTCGGACACCTTTGGTTTCGAACGCAATCATTTCGACCGCATGGCCCACTTCTCGGTAGGGTTCTATGCCTTTGCGTTTGCGGAGTTGCTCGATCGCCGGCGATTCGTCGAGGCCCGATGGTTGTTGTTCCTTGTCCCGGTGATGGGTATCTTCACTGTGGCGGCGGTCTACGAAATCATTGAGTGGATATTCGCCGTCCTCTCGGATCCGTCGGCCGGCGCTGCGTTTCTCGGTTCCCAGGGTGACCCGTGGGATGCACAAAAAGACATGCTCGCCGACGGCTTCGGGGCCATCGCCGCGTCGGCCCTTTATCTCCTCCTGCGGCTTCGGGGCGCCTCAGGTGGTTTGCCAGTTTAGCGAATACCCATCAATGCAAGGAGGATGATGGCGACTGTCGCCACGAGTGGAAAGAGCACGGTGACGACTCCGAGGTCTTTGTAGCCTTCTTTGTGGGTGACACCCATGACCATCAGGAGCGTAATGACCGCCCCGGAGTGGGGGAGGGAATCCAGTCCGCCTGACGCGACGGAACAGATTCTATGGAGGACCTCAGGATCGATGCCCATCTCCATATATTTGGGGCCCATCGTTTTCATGAAAATTGTCAAGCCACCGCTGGCGGATCCGGTGATTCCGGCCATGATGTTGACTGCGCAGGCGGCAGACGCGAGTGGCGGCAAGGGCAAAGACAGTGCAAAGTCGACGAAGGCCTGGAATGCGACGACGCCTTTGACGACAAAACCGAATCCTACGATCGCCGCGGTGTTCAGCAAGGGCATCACACTTTGAGAGACACCCTCGTTGAGTGTCTTGAGGGGGTCTGAGATTCGTTTCCAAAACAAGACGTTGGTCAGCGCTGTTCCTGCGATCAGGGCAATCGTCACTGCGTAAATTGGGTTGATATTTTTCAAGATCACGATCAGCCCAATAACGCATACCAGGGGAAGAAAGGCCAGCCTCCAATCGGGAAGCAGGCTCGGGTCAACGAGGGACATCCTCTCAAAATCATCGTTGGGACCCGGGACGAAATGTTCGTCATTCCTTTCGGCGACTCGTGACTGCCAAGAGAGGTACCAATAACCCAGAGCAAACATGATGACGCTCGCCACGATGCCGAGAACAGGGGCCGCCGTCGCCGGGGTGCCGATGACCTGAGCGGGAATGAGGTTTTGAATTGCGGGTGTGCCGGGCAGGGCGGTCATCGAAAAGGTGCCCGCTCCGAGAGCAAGGGCGCCAACAATCAGTCTTTTCGGTAAATCCGCCTCTTTGAACAGGACGGCTGCGATCGGATAGATCGTGAATACGACCACAAATACATTGACGCCGCCATAGGTCAGAGTCGCAGTCGACAGGATGACCACGAGAAGTGCCCTCTTGGCTCCAAAGGTGTTCAACAGTTTGTAGGAAATCGAGTTGGCACAACCGCTGTCACCCATGGCCTTGCCAAAAAGTGATCCGAAGAAAAAGATCAGGAAGAACGCTCCGATGAAATACTTGAAGCCATCCGCATACGAACCGGAGATGCTCGACCAGATCTCAGCGTTGTTTGTGAGAATGACCACGAGGGAGCACAGGAGAGACGCGGGAATGATGCTCCATCCCTTGAACGCAAGAAAGATGACCAGGGCAATCGATATCAGTACTCCAATAACTCCCAACATGATATTTCTCCTCCTCTTTACAGGCAGTTCTATCTTACTTGGTGCCTGAGGGGCCCTGGGAGAGTTTCGGTTGGGGGGGCGAGGTCCTTTAAACTACGGCGCCGCTGAAAACTGGTTCAGGCTCTGCAGCAACGCCTCTTCGTTCTCACTGTCTGAGACCCCGAAGATGTTCTTGCCGCTTCGAATGACCCCGACGAGCCCCCGATACGGCACGGTCTTCGCGAGGACGGGCTCCGGTTGATGGGGTACGGCCTTCCATTTTTCCGTCAACGACTGCCAGACGGCATCGATGGTCGAGCCCTCCGGCGGCAGCATCACGAAGTACTGGACCGTGGCGCCGGCGCCTGCTTCGTATTCGGCCGAGATACAGTTCTTGAGTTCGCGAACACCGAGGAAGGCCTCCCGGGTGAATCGCTGTGAGCCGGGGATTTGGCCATTGGCCGGAAGTTCCGCGAAGACCTTGGGCAGACCGTCGCCACCGGGAAGCGCTGCGGCGATTGCCTTGAGCATCGACCGTCCGCCGGCATCGTCGATCTCACCGTCGTAGACATCGACCTTGACATAAAAGCGGTTCTTGACCAGCAGGGCCTGGTAGGGCGCGGAAATCAACGATTGGCCGCCGATCTTGATGGTGGCGGCGTCCTCGGGAAGCTCAGTGCGGTAGATCCCGAAGGCGTTGAGCGGTGAGCCCATCTCATAGATCGCGACAGCGACCGTGACACCGTCCTTCGACAGCTCGGCCGTCTTGAGCTCCTGAAAGCCGTACTGGAGGAATGTTTCGGCGGCGCCGTTGATGTGCTCCCACAAAGTGTCTGGGCCGAAGGTCATGGTTTCGCCGGCCGGGTTCCATCCTTCGATCGCTGGGAATTCGACGGCGGATGCCGGGTTGATCAAGAAGAATAGGGCGATGACAAGTGACAGTGTTTTCATTCTAAATCTCCAAGCTGGCGGAGCCACAATAACTCACACAGCATCATCAGTGAATGCTCGATCCGGAAATTCCTCGGAGTGGGTGTTCGAGTCCAGCGTCGAAAGGGTCGTGTCAAAGCGGTACGGTAACGACAAGGACAACGACAACGGTAACGGCCTCGGGCTCGGGTTCGGGTTCAAGGCGCACCGCTTGGTTTTGGTTCCGGCTCCGGGTTAGATGGTGAGGACACAGATGGTCCACACCAGCCTGCGCTTGAAAAGGCATGCAACGCCCTGCGATACTTGTGGGAGAAGGTTCAACAATGGCGATCGAAGCCGGCACCCGCCTGGGACGCTACGAGGTGCTCGCGCCGCTCGGCGCGGGTGGGATGGGGGAGGTGTACCGCGCTCGCGACTCCGTACTTGAGCGCGAGGTGGCGGTCAAGGTTCTGCCCGAGGGCTTCACCCACGACCCTGAACGGCTCGATCGCTTCAGGCGCGAGGCCAGGGCCGTTGCCCGGCTGTCCCACCCGAACATTCTCGAGCTCTTTGATTTCGGCACGGAGGGGGACATTTCCTACGCCGTGATGGAGCTGCTCGAGGGTCCGACCCTGCGCGAGCTCGTGGGCCGGTCGAGACTGGGGTGGAGGAGGGCCGCCGAGATCGCAGCGGCTGTAGCCGACGGCCTGGCAGCCGCCCACTCCAACGGGATTGTCCACCGCGACCTCAAGCCCGAGAACATCATCGTGACCTCTGACGACCGGGTGAAGATCCTCGACTTCGGGCTCGCTCTGGTGGTGGAGCCGACCAAGGAGGATGCCGCCACAGCGAGCCTCACACCGGCCGCCACCGAACCCGGCAGGATCATGGGCACCGTGGGCTACATGGCCCCGGAGCAGGTGCGCGGGAGACCGGTGGACAACCGCAGCGACTTGTTTTCCCTGGGTTGTGTGCTTTACGAGATGGTGGGCGGGCAGAGGGCTTTCGGCCGAGACTCGGCGCCCGAGGTCATGACGGCGATCCTGAGGGAGGAGCCGCCCCGGCTGTCGGGTTCGGGAGCGGTGGTTCCGGCCCCCCTCGAGCGGGTCATCAGCCGCTGTCTCGAAAAACGTCCCGAGAAACGATTCCAGTCGGCGAGCGACCTCGCCTTCGACCTGCGCGCCATCGTGACCGACTCGGATGCGCCTGTGGCAGCGTCGCACATCAGGGCGGCAGCGCCCCGCAGAAGAGTACTGTGGATGGCTGCCGCCGGCCTCCTGATCGTAGCCGCCGTGACCACGACCTGGTGGATGCGTTCCAGGAGCTCGACGACTCCAAACGACGCCGAGGTGGTTGCAGTGCACGCCGAGGAGCCCGCACTCGACCCCCTGCGCGTCGTGGTGATGCGTTTTGACAACCAGACGGGTGACCCCTCGTTGGACTCCTTCGGTCTGATGGCCTCCAACTGGATCACCCAGGGCCTGTCCAGAATCGACGGGCTCAAGGTGGTGCCCACAAGCTCTGTCCTGCAGATCTACCGAGCAGCGGCCTCCGGTGGAGTGGAGGGGTCGGGCGGTGACGATCCGGTTCGGGGCCTGGCCGAGGCCACGCGCGCCGGCACCGTCATCAGCGGCTCGTACTTTTTGCAGGAGGCAGACCTGTACATCCAGGCCGAGATCACCGATCTCTCGCGTGGCGAGATCATCAACGCGATGGAACCGGTGGTCGGAGCGCGTGATGCTCCCATGGACCTCATCGAATCCGCACGCCAACGCATTATGGGCGCCGTGGCGACCCACTTCGACGCCCGCATGGACTTGAGTCTGATGTCTTCGCCCCCACGGCTCGACGCCTATCGCGAGTACATAGCCGGTATCGAGCTGTTTGGATCGGACACACCCGAGGCGATCCGTCGGCTCGAGCGCGCCGTGGAGCTCGATCCGGATTTCGCGGCGGCGCGCCTCTGGTTAGGCATGGCGTGCTGGTGGTCCGGTGACAGGGCACGGGCCGCGTCCACCTTCCGTCAGAGCGAAGGGCAGAGGGCGCAGCTTACCTCATACGAACGCCTCTTCATTCGCATCGCCTCGGCATTCAACGAGAGCCGGTATTCCGAGGGTCTGCGGGACGCACGTGAGGCCCTGGACCTGGCGCCGAGCGACGGCCTGATGACCTTTCAGGTCGGGATTCTCGCCCTGATGCTCAACCGTCCGCACGAGGCCATCGAGGCTCTGACGGACTTCGACCCCGGTCTCGTGCCCAGCCGGGAGTT
>DAOWGJ010000270.1 GCA_030637505.1 Holophagae bacterium | reverse complement strand
TGGCCCCGGAGGATCTTCCAGAATCCCTGGCGAGTCAAAACGCCGCCGCGGTGGTTGAGGTAGACCTCTGGGCGGCGGCCCTTGACGAGAGCAGGTCGGCTCTCACCCAGGTACCGGTCGTTCCAGTCGGCCGCGGTGTCACCCAGAGGGACCAGACGTTCCTTGCCGCCCTTGCCCATCACCCTGAGGAAGGGCGGGTCCAGGTGAAGTCGGTCAACGGACAGGCCGACCAGTTCGGAAACCCGCAGGCCGGTGGCGTAGAGGGTCTCGATCATCGCCCGGTCCCGGAGACCCAACGGCGTGTTGACGTCGGGTGTTTCCAAAAGGGTCTCGACGTCTTCCGGTATCAGGGCGTGGGGGACAGTGTGCCAGAGTTTCGGTCCCCGGAAGTCGGCGGTGGGGTCGACGGTGACCGAGCCGTTTTGAATCAGAAATCGGTAGAAACCCCGCATGGCCGAGAGGTGGCGGGCTGCCGATCGTGCTGAGAGCCCGGCGTCTCTCCGGGCGCCCAAGTAATCCCGAACGAGATGCTTGTGGACGCCGTCGACGTTGATCTTCCGTTCCCCGAGCCAAGCCAGGAAAGACTCCAGGTCGCGTCCGTACGCCTCGACGGTCCTGGGACTCATGTTCCGCTCCACGGTCAGATGGGCCAGATAGTCCAGGAGGAGATCGCGGTCGCCGGTCATGGAGGGATTATGGACTAATCGGGGAACCGGAGCCAAAAAAAGTTGAACCGCAAAGACGCCAAGAACGCGAAGGGAAGAAGGCTGGAAGGGTGGGAAGCCAGGAGGCCAGGAGACAAGACCGCAAAAACGCAGTCCGATTTTCAGCAGAAAATTCCCTTGAATCGAACCGGTTGTTTCTCTGGCCCCTGGTTTTTGCCTCGCCTTTCGCTTTGTTGGGGCGGGAGTTTCTGAACTGAGTGATTTTCATCGGCGGTTTTGCCTTGGTGTCGGATACCATGCATGTCGGAGGATCCATAGCTTGCCGAGGATTTTGACCGTCGCGGTGTTTTCCCTCTTGGCTGTCGCAACCACGCTTTCGGCCCAACAGCGCACCGGATATGAGGGCCTGCTCTCGTGGTCCTCATTGCCCCGTGCGAAACACAATAACCACGCCGGTCTCGCGAGCAGCTGGGATCGCTCGGGGGGTAACCTCGACTTCAATAACTACCAACAACCGCCAGGTCACACCAGTGGCGACGTCGACCCGGTGACCATTGTTTCACTGAATGGTCCCGGTTTGCTGACACGTTTCTGGATGCCCCACGCCACGGCCAACCAGGCCTTCCCTCTGCGCATTTTTGTCGATGGCCAGCTCGCCATCGAAACCGACACCAACACCTTTCTTGGTGGGGATTTCGGCTACTTCAACGATCCACTGGTCAGCACCTTGATTGGCGGCCAGGTTTCTTACGAACCAATTCTCTTCCAGGAATCTCTGCGCATCGAGTCCGCCAACTTCTCGAGCCCCGAGCTTCGCAGCCGGCACTACTATCAATGGTCGTACATACTGCTGAGTGAGCATGCAATCGTGCCGCCCTACACGGGGACTCTCACCGCGGCCCAGATGGAAGCTCGCTCCCTGGTGGTCGCCATGCTGGCGGCGGTTGGTGACAACCCCGCGGGGCCTTCAGCCGACGCCATCGTGATTGACCATGTGGACCGAACCATCGAAGCCGGTTCGAGTTTCAACATTGCTGCCCTGAGTGGCAGTGGCTGCCTGCGGCGCCTCAATATTCAGCTCTCCGACCCGAGCGACAACAGCCTCGACGGCCTGTTCTTGCGAGTACGCTATGACGGTCTCTCCGCCAACGCCATCGATGTGCCGATTTCGCATTACTTCGGTGCAGGTCATGGCCGAACACCTTACTGTTCGCTTCCGCTCGGCAATGAGCCCAGTGGTCGGTTCTATAGCTACTGGCCGATGCCCTATCGTTCGGGCATCATTGTTGAGCTGTACAACGCCACAGAAGTTCCGATCCTCCTCACCGCTTCTGAGCTCGAGTACGAGGTCCGTCCGGTGTTGCCGGAGGAGGGCAGTCTTCACGTTGTTCATACCCAGGCCACCACCTCGACCGGCCAGGCGTGGCACAGCATCCTGTCGGTAATGGGTTCAGGGCACTATGTGGGGAGTCTCCTCTATGTTGAAGACCGGGACGTAGATCCCACAATCCTCGAAGGTGATGACCTCCTCGTCGTCGATGGCCAGACATTCATCTTCGGGACTGGAACCGAAGATGCCTATAACGGCGGTTACTATTACAACCACGCCTATGAGCAGAGTGACGATGGGGACGTGCCCAATCCTTTTGAGGGCACCGGACCGCTGTATGGTCTGCTGAGGATGGACTTCCCGGATATTGGCAATGATCTCGTACGGACCGATCAATATCGCTGGCTCATAGCCGACGCCATCCCATTTGACAAGCAGATAGAAGTCGCTATCGAAAACCACGGAGAGCGCGGCGGGGTTCTATTTGGCTCGGTCGCCTACTATTACCTGTTGCAGCGATCTTACCTATTTGCAGACCGCTTTGAATTCGGAGATCTGTCGGGTTGGGACGGCGCCCATCCCGGCAATTGAATACTCGGAGGCGGTTACCGGTCGAATAACCGGCCGGATCAAC
>DAOWGJ010000401.1 GCA_030637505.1 Holophagae bacterium | reverse complement strand
GTCAAGCCGGCTGCCGAGGCGCCCATCTGGGCATTTGTGGTATTGCTTAGCGTCAAGTTGACTGTCTCGTCGAACTCGGCGTCGCTGTCGGCAATGGTTGGTATCGTAAAGGTCTCTGAGGTTTGCCCTGGTACGAATGTCAAGGTGCCGCTGACTTGGGTGTAATCGACACCACCGGTCGCAGTCCCCTCCGAGGTCATGTAGTCCACCGTGACGGTTTTGTTGGTGGTTTTGGTCAGCTGAACCGTAATGCTGGCAGAGGCATCTTCCTCCACGACGGAGTAGGTATCGACCGAAAACCCGACTTTCAATGGGCCACCCATCGCCAAGGTCCCAGCCAGAACGAGAACGTGAAAAAGAGCACAAGCTTTAATATTCAAGTCCGCCTCCACATTGCAGCGTTTTTCCCAGACTCGGCCTTCACGGCAAAAAAACAGAGGTGCCGATTGAGAAAACAAGATCACGTTAGAACGATATGAAGTCTAAGGATGGAAACGCAGTATGTCAAGGTCAAGTAAGCTAACGTGAGAAAGTCGCAAATTACTGCTTTTTCTCAACTTGGAGGATCCCAACATCGCAACCCTGCGATTCGATGAACCGCATTCGGCTTGGCCAAGCATCCCCGGCAAATGTGTGCGACGACACTACACGACGTCATACCTGGTGTGCCGCACGATCTGGTCTTTACGCGCACAGGTTGGTGGTTTAACGCACAGACTGGCGCCGAGCCGTTTGCATCGGTGCAGATCACACGAATCCGACGATGTTTGAATGATCAACCCGAGGATTGAAAGAATGCAGTCAAGCAGCAGGGGAATAATCGGTGCCGATTGGGGTCTCGTTTTGGTCGCCCCTCAGTCTCCTCCGTCAACCCAGCAGCAGGGTGCGGGTGGTTATGTACAGGTTTACAGTGAGATCCTATGCAAGGTGGAATCCAAGGGCATTCGCCCTCTCTGCGACGCGCGTTTTGACCTCGGCTGTGAGTGCGCCGTGCGCCAGCATCCGGGTAAGGAATTCCTCAATTTCCTCGTGATCGGAGCGTTCCGGGTCGGCGAGCCACTCGAGCTGCTCGGTGATCACTGCCTCACTGGGAATTATCTCGAGGGCCCGATGCACCGCCATGGCGATCTCGGCGTTGGAGTCGGAGGCCCGGTCCAACAGTGCCGACAGAGCAACCCTGCGGCTCTTGATGCCGGCCTCGGTGCGACAGACCTCACTGAGCAGCTCGGCGGCCATCCGTCGCGAGTTCGCGTTGCGGTCCGCGAGGGCGTCGAGAAGGTGGGGCACGGCCGGCTCGCCGATCGCCAGCAGGGCTTGCCTGCAGGCCGTACGCACAGTGTCGTCCCCGTCCTTGAGTTGTGCGGCGAGGGCGCGGCCCGCTCTGGCATCACTCAGAGCCTCGAGTCTGGTGGCGGCGAGTACTCGGCATTCTGCCGATCGGTCGCCCAGTGCGGCGAGCAGGGCTCTGAAGAGGTTCTCTAGGACCTCGTCATTGTTGTTCCTGGCGTCGAGTTTGACCAAGGCGCCGAGGGCTTCAAGCCTGATTGTCTCGTCCTGGTCGGAGCAGGCAGCGCGTAACAACTCGACAGCCTCCTCTCCGAGTTTCAACAGCATGCCCAGGGCGGCGTCGCTCCCTTGCTCGCCGAGAGTTCCGATCAGCGCAGCGCCCGCCGCGGACCCCAGGCCGGCAACCGCCTTTTCCGCCGCTCGGGCAACTTCTCCGTCGCTGTCCGAAAGTGCCTTGACCAAGGGTCCGATGGCCTCGGAGCTGCCGATTCTGGTCAAAGCCTCGATCGCAGCAATGCGGAGATCACGACGATCATCCGACTCCACCAACTTTGCCAGAGCCTCGGCATCGCCGTGGTTTTCGAGTTTGCTGATATTTGGTTTCAACAGCCGGTCAAATAGCCGCATGAGTCCCTCCATGAGCCAACAGCTACCGTGAGGCGGAAGATCCGGACCACTGACTGTCGTCACCGGTTTCGAAGCCGTCGCCGAACAACAAGAGCGGTAGAGCAAAAAAGGCATTTCGACTGGTAGTTCCGGAACCGACGAGCAGCACGCCGTAGTCGCCGAAGGGAAGCCGTTCGATGTCGGAAAAGGATCCGGTCGTGAGGCCCGGTATTGCGCAATCGATCGGAGTCGTCCAGTCGCCGCTCGCATAGTCTTTCCGGGTCAGAGCAGCCCAGTCGGGGGTTGTGACATCGTGGTACACGGCGGCGACACCGCCCCCGTTGCGCAAGGTGACGGCGGGGGAAGTGTAGTTGTCCATTGGAGTCAGGGATGCTGATTCCCAGGTTTCGCCGGCATCGGTGGACATGACGTATTTGATGCCTTTATCCGCTGCGACCTGGTCATCGTACAGGGCGACAACGGTGTCTTCGAAGGCCGATATCCGGATTGAGTCCCGCGGTGTCACGGCGAGATCCGTAACATCCGAAGTGACATCGGACATCCGCCGCCAGATGTGCAAATCCCCATCGAGCCCTTCGTAGGAGACATACAGAAAGGTCGAGGAGTTTTCGGCATAGGTTGCTTCGATGCTGTGGTTTGCCGAGGTCACGCCAGTGGCGACCTCGCTCCAGGGGGTATCGGAACCACCTTCCTGATTCGTCCAGGCGTAGCGCAGAACGTAGTTGCTCTGGGCCGCGAAGTAGTAGAGGCGTGTATCGTTCTGGTCCGCACTGCTTGCCACCGCAATCTCTGAAAAGGATTCGGTGTCGGCATCCAAGACCTCGATCCAGCCGCTGCCGCCATAGCTTGAATCTACGGCGCCGTCGATGGCCGAAAACCTCCGAATTTTCGCATACTGCGGGATCAGAGGATCCACGTAGGCAACGTACAGGTAATCGCCCGCCACGACCGCGCTGACGTCCTCGATCGCCATCGTGGATGGCCACTCATAGGTTTCGGTCCATGTTTCGCCGTCGTCGGTTGAAATGTTGACCAGCCACGCCCAGTTTCCGGTGTCTTCGTTCAGCAACACAGCAAAGAGATTGCCGCTGGCAGCGTGGGAATCGAGATGAGCCTGAAGGATATTGCCCCGAAGTCCGACCTGAACCGGCTCAGAGGTGAGAGCGAAGCCCGAGCCTCCACACAGGAGCAAGAGGACGATGGCGACCGCTTTGATGCCTCGGGGTCTGGCCGGTCGAACGACGTCCTTTGGAGGGTCCGAAGAACGATGCCCCCGTGTCGGTTGATGTCGAAGTTGGTTCATGTTCTGACTCCTTCCCCGAGGGACCTCTCTGTTCGACAGAACCACTATAGGCCCGGTACGGACCGCAGTGATACATCTTCGCGCCAAAAACATGCACGAATGCGGCATAGATGGCCAAAACGAGGCTACACCCAATATTTGTGGCTTTTTGAGAGGTCTGACCGGTCACTCTCAAGACGGTGGCACTCACGCTCAAGGCCACGAGCGGTGGGATGGACCCCCAGAACGACGGCGAATCGTGACCGGGCGCACAATTGGACCTGAAGAACCCGAGATGAATTATGCAGGAGAGTGCATGCCGAACGAAAAGCTGTACGATGGTATGGAACGATATCGGGGGCATTATGTGGAAGAAAGACGAGACCCAGGGCACCGAAACAGCAACTCCGCGCCAGACCGAAAGCACCAAGCCGGTCGGTCGGAAGGCCGAGACCAAGGCGGCGGCCCGGAGCGAGCCCGCAAGGACCGGCACAACGGGTGACCATGCCAATATCGGGCGTTCGATCACGATCAAGGGTGACATCTCGGGCGACGAGGACCTGCACATTCAGGGCACGGTCGACGGCTCCGTCAATCTCAAGGAACACAACGTCACGATCACCCCGGAAGGGCGGGTCAAGGCCGATGTCTACGGTCGAACGATCACGGTCCAGGGACAGGTTGAAGGAGATCTGTTTGGTGGGGAGCAGGTCATCCTCCGGCCATCCTGTCGCGTGAAAGGCAACATCACCGCTCCTCGCGTTGCACTGGAGGACGGGGCCAACTTTCGCGGCACGATCGACATGGAGGCGAACTCCGGCGGCAGCACTTCAGCGGCCCAGCGACCCTCGGACGAACGGCCTTCGGCCCTACGACCGCCGGTCGATCAGACCAGCGACTCTTCGAGCGCGGCGAAGGTGGACGGCAAGAAGCCGTAGTGGCTAGCCCGCACATCTCACCAGTGATCTGCTGCGACCGCAGATATGGCACACCTCGTGGTCCTTTTCGCAATTCGTCTCCTGCCAGCCCACGCTGGTCGCTGTGCGACCGCCACGGCTTCGCCGTGATTGCCCTTCGGGCAATGCGCGATGTCCCTACGTACTGTCGAGTACGACTCGTCGCCTCATTGCTCAAAAACCCACGTTGCATACCATCTTTGCGGTCTCGCGACGAAAACCGGTGAGAAGTGCGGGCTAAGCGCTGGCCGTTCGCCAAGGGTGAGGTCGAGCAGTCCCGGGAAATTGAAGGGGAATCAAACGAGCCGGCGATCGAAATCCACCGTTCGCCGGGGCTGCAGGCGGCCCTGTCCCACCTCCACGAGGAACGCCCCTGCAACATTCTCGACCTCGGGCCTGCCGTTGCCAGGAATATCAACTTCTTTTCCCGCTATCCGTGCCGGCTGCACATTGTCGACCTGCTCGGCCGTCTCGCCGACGAACCCGAGAGTGCCGTACAACTCGAACTTGCACCGAAGGCATTTTTTGACGAACTGTTGTCAATCGACCTTGACCAGTTCGACCTGGTCCTTTGCTGGACCGTGTTTGACCGCCTCGAAACGGGCGCAGCTCGCCATCTCGCTTCCCACCTGGCTCGGCTGACACACGCGGGCGCCCGCCTCTTCGCCATCGTTGCCACCGGTCAGGGCGCCGGGGCCACCGGACTCGGCTTCACCATTTGTCAGCACGACACCCTTGAGTACCATCCCACGGGGCACACGGTCCACCCAGCCGTTCCCATCAACCCGGCAGCCTTCGCACGACTGCTCGCGGGATTTGCCATCGAAGATTCCGTTGTTCTTCGCCACGGTTTCCAGGAGTACGTGGCGGTCCGACTCGAGGACCTGCACCGAGAGGCGTAGAGAAGAAGGGACAGGTTTCACTCCAACGATGGCGGCCTGCCCAGCGACTTTCTCAGCGACCTCAATTCTGTGACCCCGACGGCAATCCCCGTATTCCCGGCAAGCCAGACCTACGAATTCAACTTGTCGGCCAACAACAACCGGAACGTCAACAATGTTCTCTGGGGCGATCGGCAATACGTTGGCACGCGCTACCTGAGCGGTTCGAAGACGGCTGGGATCATTGACCTGGTGATCACGGAGGGTCGGGACGGTCCGACCATTTGTCAGTATTCTTCGATTCCTGAAGATTTCTCATTTTTTTGCCCAATGACGCCAGGTCAGATCGCGCTACTCGAATCCGGCGACGTCAGCGTTTGGTCCTCGGGGTCACCATAGCGGGGGTCTTGGGGAATTGCGCTGATGCGCTGACCGAAATATTGGTTTCGCGGGGAAGATCTTTGCCGACGAACGTGCTCGGGTCGTCATCTCGATGATGCCGTACCGGATCGCCGTAAACAGCGAAAAGACGGTTGCAAGGCGGATCAGATATCAAAATGGGACATGATATCTTATTGTGGATTCGTAACGACCGCGGCGTTCCTCAAGAGGGAGCGTCCCATCATGAAGAAAACGGAGGGTTTGGAAATGGTCAAGGTTTTGGGCACGGTATTACTGTCAGTTTTGCTTCTTGTGGTCCTGGTGGGCTGTGGAGAACAGGCGGAGCCGAAGGCGGAGCAAACCAAAGTGGAACAGTCAGCGGCAGAACAGCCGGCATCGGAGCATCCGACCGCCGAGCATCCGACCGCCGAGCATCCGACCGCCGAGCATCCGACCGCCGAGCATCCTGAGGGGGATGATACAGCGGCTGAGCATCCGACCGCCGAGCATCCCGAGGCGGATGATGCCAATGCCGAGCATCCCGCTGCTGAGCATCCCGAGGCGGATGATGCCAATGCCGAGCATCCCGCTGCTGAGCATCCGACCGCTGAACATCCCACTTCAGGGTGAGGAGCATTCACGTTGTGAGGGATTCCCAACCGAGTAGGTTGAGGCTCAGGAGGGATGCGCCTTGCGTGACTGCCACGCCGAACGCATGGGGAGGCTTCTCTCTTGGGCGTCGTGTGCTCATCCCTACGGCGTTGATCGTGTGCGTTTTGATCGCGGGTTGCGGGCCTGGTGACGAGAAAGACGAATCCGGGACATCTCCTCCCATGCCCACGGTCGTAACAGCCGACATTCAGGCAGGCATCGAACGGCATATCGAAGACCAGGCCCGCCTGAGTGGGGGTTATTTCGATCTTCAATTTGATGATGGTGAGCTCCGCCTCAAACTGGTCCGTGTTCATACCGAATACCTCGCAAATCTGGGACCTCAAAGGCACTTCGCCTGCGTGGATTTGGTGGATATTGGCGGCGACGTGTATGACGTCGACTTTTTTCTCTCCGGCGATCCGGGTGCGATGGAGGTCACAGAAACAATCGTGCACAAGATCAACGGGCAGCCCATGTACGCATGGGAGCAGATCGAGGATGGCACGTGGCAGAGGATCCACGTAAAAGACGCCACACAAGCCCACTTTGGTGTGATCAGAGATCGGGACGTTTTCGAGTTCCTGTACAGGGTGACTCTGCCCGAGATCCCTGATTCCGCCCGAATGTGGCTTCCTCTTCCCACCACCGATTCATTCCAGACGGTTGAGGTGAAATCAATCAGCGCCCCGGGCACACAGAGCGTCTTGCAGGAGCATGAACACGGCAACAGAATCCTCTTCCTGGAGCTTGGTTCAGAGGACAGCGCAGAGGTCGTTGAGATCCGCTTCGAGGTGGAGCGGGTTGAAAAGGCCGTGTATTCAGCCCAGACGCCCGATTCCCGGAAATATCTCGATCCGGAGATTCGTGTGCCGGGCAATCAGACCTTCAGCAACATCGCCAACGAGGTCGTCGAAGGTAAGAAGACCAATCTGGTTCGGGCTCGGGCGCTGTACGATCATGTCATTGATCGCATGCGCTACATGAAGCACGGTGACGGATGGGGGCAGGGTGACGCCGTCTACGCGTGCGATGCACGTACCGGCAACTGCACGGATTTCCACTCTTACTTCATCGCCTTGGCCAGGGCAGTTGACATTCCCGCCCGCTTCGCCATCGGTGCAGCAATCCCTTCGGAACGAAATGACGGTGGGATCGACGGCTATCACTGCTGGGCGGAATTCTATGCCGATGGCAAGTGGTGGCCCGTTGACATCAGCGAAGGCGACAAGTATTCGAGTCTGGCGACGTACTATTTCGGCCACCATCCGGCGAACCGATTCGAAATGAGCCGCGGACGTGACCTTGTGGTCGAACCGGGACCAACGTCAGGCCCGATAAATTTCCTTGCCTATCCCGTTCTGGAAGTAGGCGGCAGGACGACCAGAGCAAAGGTCGAGTTTTCATTTGAAAGATCGATCGGTGGCGGTGCAAGCGCCGGCTAGTTCCCGTCCGGAAACGACAGTTTTTCGAAGTCTATTCGGTCATCACCTTCATGATTGCCGAATAGAGGTAGGTGAGCTCGGCGGCATCCAGTCCGCCACCGAAAGAGATCGAAGAGCGATCGCTACGGGCGAGGATCGACAGCCTGTGGGGCGAAAACGTCCCGAGCGTTTTCACGATCCCGGCCAGAGCGGGGGGAATGGTCGGCGGCCGGCCGTGTTGGGCGGAGTAGGCCGCGCCCTCTGGGCTGTCGAGCCGGCTGGAATCGACGATCAGGCTGCCGTCCGGCTGGGTCTGAAAGAGTTCGTTGATGTCCAGCCCTGAGATCGACAGCTCTTCGAGTTTGTCACCGGGAATCTCGGTGGTCCTTCTGCCCTCGGTGATGGTCAGGGCTACTCGATTGGCCGTGACCCGCACGGCCCGATTGAAGTGTCGAAGCCTACCGAGAATGACCGACAAGGGAATGACGACGAACACCGCGGCGACAAGCAGCAACGGCCAGTTCTCGGACCACCGGTCGTCTCCAGCGGCGATCAGTTGCGCGCCGAAAAAGAACGAGCCGATTCCCCCTACCAGGGCGAAGACAACGAGGTTCATGATCAGGCGGGCCTTGGCGCTCATCCCCGGAATCTCGAGGACGACCTCACTGGAGGTCACTTGGGCCTGGGAACGCATGGTGTGAGGCTGTGGCGAAATCTCGACCCTCTCGCCGAGGCGGCGCATGCGGTCCCGCAAAGATTCATCGAGTTGATCGGGTTCGCGGACTACCGCCTCGCCTGACGTCGCGTCAGTCAGCGCCAGGTGCAGGACCCTGGCCACTGCCTCGGCCAGGCGCCGGGCCTTGAGATAGTCGGTGCAGGTGTCGACCTTCAAGGGCTCGGCGGTACTGCTCTCGAGCCGGACCGGGAAGAACGTGGTCGACGAGTTTTTTCCACGGTGGACCTCCTTGACCAGAACCACCGTCGAATAGCCCTCCAGGCTTTGCTCTTTGTGTCGCATCGGAACGAAGATTCCCCACCAGGAAACCAGTGACTGCCGGCGGCGGTCGAAGATCTTGCCGTTGCGGCCGCCGATGAAGATCAGACCGAGCACGGCAACCAGCGCGCCAACAGCCGTTGCGATGTTCTTCAACTCCGGGTTGAAATAGGCCTCGATGGGAATCCTGTCCATTGCGAGAGCGATGGCGAAGCCTCCCCCTGCAATGAACATCAGGCCGGCAACCACAACACAGCCGACCACCTCGGAACGTAGCTCCAAGATTTCCGGGTCCCCTGTATGCACGATCCTCATCAGCTCAGCCCTCTGTATCGTCGTCACATCATTCGATGGTAAAACCAATGCCGATTCTGGGAACGAGTTTACTCCAGAAGTCACCGGCCGACGGCGGGAAGACTTCGCGGCTCGGCTGGGTTATCCCGGGAAAGAGAACTTCTCAAGGACGTGAATCATGCCGAAACCCGAAAGACACATCTTCATCTGCCTCAACTCCCGGCCTCCGGGCCATCCCAAGGGGTGCTGCACGGCCGGCGGCGCCCAGGAGCTCCTGACCGAATTCGCCGAGCAACTGGAGGCTCGGGACCTCAAGAGCCGTTTCCGACTGACTCGGACCGGCTGCCTGGGCCCGTGCGAGGCCGGACCGATCGTCCTGATCTATCCGGAAAGCGTCATGTATGGCAGGGTTTCCCCAGGTGACGTCTCGGAGATCATCGAAGAGCACCTGCTTGGTGACCGGCCGGTTGAACGGCTCAGGGTTCCTGCAGAACTTTGGTGAAGAATCGCTTTCGGAAGTACAACGCGACATTGACCAGGCCGATCAGTACCGGCACTTCGACCAGGGGTCCGATGACGGCGGCGAAGGCCGCGCCGTGGTCGATTCCGAATGTCGCGATGGCGACGGCGATGGCCAGTTCGAAGTTGTTGGATGCCGCGGTGAAACTCAGTGTGGCCGCCCGTGGGTACGGGGCGCCGACCTTCGCGCTGATGAAAAACGAGACCAGGAACATCACCACGAAATAGATCAGCAGGGGGATGGCAATTCGGATGACGTCGAGCGGCAGCTGCACGATGGTCTCACCCTTGAGCGAGAACATGACAACGATGGTGAACAGCAGGGCGATCAGGGTCATCGGGCTGATCTTCGGAATAAACGTCGTCTCGTACCAGATCTTGCCCTTGAGTCTTATCAGGGAAAACCGCGTCAGGATTCCCGCGAGAAAGGGAATTCCGAGGTAGATGAAGACGCTCTTGGCGATCTGGCCGATGGTGATATGGACCTCGACGCCCTCAAGGCCGAACCAGCCCGGCAAGACGGTGATGAAGACGAAAGCGTAAATCGAGAAAAAGAACACTTGGAAAACCGAGTTGAGGGCGACGAGCCCGGCGCAGTACTCACTGTCGCCCTCGGCCAGTTCGTTCCACACGATGACCATTGCGATGCAACGGGCGAGCCCGATCAGAATCAAGCCGACCATGTATTCCGGCTTGTCGGGCAGCAACAGAATGGCCAGGGCGAACATCAGGATGGGCCCGATGATCCAATTCTGGACCAGAGAAAGTCCCAGCACCTTCCAGTCACGAAATACCGGGCCAATCTCCTCGTATCGCACCTTGGCCAGGGGTGGGTACATCATCAGGATCAGGCCGATGGCGATCGGGATATTGGTCGTTCCTGCGGACAGACCATTCCAGAATTTGGCGATGCCCGGCCACAAACAGCCGGATCCGACACCGACTGCCATCGCGAGGAAGATCCACACGGTCAGGTAGCGATCGTGGGTGGTCATGTGTTTGGAGACAGCATCATGGGTTGTCATGGGGCGTTTCGTTCCTTTGACCGGGTGGCACCGACCTGCGAGCGTCTTTTCTCCCGTGCCGCCTCGTAGCCCAGTCGACACAGATCCTCTACGGGGAGTTTCTGAATCTCCTCGACCAGGGCGAGGTCCAAGAGCATCTGTTCATCACCGGCAACACCGGCAAGCGCGTTGTCGATCCAGGGCCTGGTTTCAGGGTCTTCCCCAAGTCCGACCCATACCCATCGGCCCTCTTTTCGCTCGGCGGTCAGCCCGGCCCTCCGGAGTTCCCGCAAATGGGCCGACACAGTCGAAGGGGCCAGCTTGAGAACCGCCGTAATCTGACAGACACAGAGTTCTCCACCTCGCAGCATGGCGATGGTTCTCAGGCGAGCAGGATGGCCGAGGGCCCTGGCGATGGTGACCGTTGAGTCGAGGAAAGATGTATTCATTTCGTCTCCTCGCGAAATATAGTATTATTCTGACTGCTGGTCAACTGGAGGGGAGAAGATGGTTCAAAAACAGAGAGTCTTGATCCTGTGTACCGGCAATTCTTGCCGTTCCCAGATGGCTGAGGGGTGGATCGATCATGAGCTTGGAGAGACCTGGGAGGCGCGGTCGGCAGGAACGAATCCCGCCGGGAATGTCCATCCTCTGGCCGTCACGGTGATGGCGGAGGCCGGAGTCGATATCTCAGGCTGTGTGCCGGAGCACGTCGATACCTACCTGGCCCAAGCGTGGGATCTTGTGATCACCGTCTGTGATTCCGCCCACGAGACGTGTCCGGTGTTCCCCAGTCCGGTTGAAACGCTGCACGTCTCGTTCCCCGATCCCGCCGATGCCGAGGGGACGAGGGAGGAGCAAATCGAGATCTTTCGTGCCGTCAGGGATGCCATCCGGCAGAGGCTTCTGCCAAAGATCGAACGACGAACGCGTTGATGTGGATTACAGACTCGAATCTCGAGTCTCAAGTATCCAAGCTCCTGAACCGATTCCAGAGCTCCGGAGTTGCGGCTCGGGCCTGATCGGCCACTTCTCCTACATCCAGTGTTGTATGGCGGAAATCCTTGAGCAGTACCCGGCCCCGGGCGATGGTGTGGCGGACAACGCTCTCTGAGGCGCCATAGAGGAGATGCCCCAGGGTGTTGGCCGGGGTGACCGGCGTTGGGGCAGGCGGGTCGATTACGATGACATCGGCCGGCGCTCCCTCGACCAGGCGGCCGAGGAGGGGCTCGTCGAAAACCTGTGCGGCTCGCCGTGAATTGGCCTGCAAGAGCCCGGAAACAGTGTCGAACCCTGATGTCGGATCGCCTGTTCCTGCCCGTACACCCAAGAAAGCGGCCCGGAGTGAGCCCAGCATCCTCGACGACATGCCGTCCGTTCCCAGGCCCACGGTGCACCCGAGGCTGAGGGTGGCCTCCAGATCGAGGCGGCCGACGGCGTTGTTGTTGTTGCTTTCGAGATTATGGATCAGAATGGCGCCGCTCTCGGCAATTCTGGATACATCGTGTGAGTCCAGGTGCACCCCGTGAGCCAGCAGGGATCGGCAGTCCAAGAGTCCAAAGTGGTCGAGACGGTCCAACGGCGGTTGGCCGTATCTCTCCTGCGAGAGCCTGGTATCCAGTTGATCTTCGGCCAGGTGGATGTGAATGCCCAGATCGACCGGTCGCTGCCTGGCAACCTGTTCGAGGGTGGCGTCGGAGACGGTGAAGGAAGCGTGGAGGCCCACAAGTCCCCGCAGACGGGGGGCTTCGCGGTGATTTTCGGCAAAAAGGAGGTTCTCCTGCAACCCGGCCAAGGCCTCATTGTGTCCGTTGCGGTCGGAGATTTCGTAACACAGGACCGCAGAGAGACCGGCCTCCTGGACGACCTCGGCCATCATTTCGAGGCTGCCCTTGAGGCACGAGGGCGAGGCGTGGTGGTCAAAGACGGTCGTGCAGCCCCAGCGAATACAGTCGGCCAGACTCAGGGCGGCAGAGAGCCGCACGGTCTCGGCATCAAGAGCCCGGTCAAGCCGCCACCATAGACCCTCGAGGATTTCTCCGAAGTCGTGCATCGGTGTTCCGGGGTCGAGCCCGCGGGCCAGGGCCGAATAGAAGTGGTGGTGCAGGTTGACCAGGCCCGGCAGAATCAACCCACCGTGGGCATCCAGCAACTCGGCCCTGGGATGGGCAGCTCCGAGGTCCTCGAAGGTGCCGACGCCGATGATTCGATCCTCTTCGATGGCGACCGCGCCGTTTACAACCACCGTGGGTTCTTGGTCGTATGAGGTGACGACCGTGCCCGGTCCAACAACGGTGACTGGGTTCATGAGGTACCTCCTCTTTTGATGTATCGACCAGTTGGCGGCTCAGAAAAGGTCTCGCGACCGTGCTCGTCCCGCGCAAAGACCCTTCGGCCTCGAACCCAGGTCTCCTGGATCCTG
This sequence comes from Holophagae bacterium, assembly GCA_030637505.1. Lineage (GTDB taxonomy): Bacteria > Acidobacteriota > Thermoanaerobaculia > Thermoanaerobaculales > Sulfomarinibacteraceae > DAOWGJ01. The sequence goes on along the minus strand of DAOWGJ010000401.1, from coordinate 5,151 downwards.
CCCTCGAGGCTCATGCCCTCAAGCGGTGTATAGCGGTTCTTGTTATGGAGGTCTTCGGCGCGAACCGTCCAGGAGGAGCGTTCGTCGATCACCGAAAAATCGGCGTCGAAGCCGGCTTCGAGCAGGCCTTTTCGGTGGCCCACGTCGAAGAATTTTGCAGGCGCTCGGCTCGTCAATTCCACCAGGCGCTCCAGCGTGATCCGGCCTTTGGCGACACCTTCCGAAAAGAGGGTGGGAAGGAGGAGCTCGACCCCGGGCACACCTCCGTAGTCGGTCCAGATCGAGCCGGTGTTCTTTTCTTCCGGCCACAATCCGGCGGCGTGATCGGAGGCAAGGTAGAGGATCTCTCCAGTTTCAAGGCCGCGCCACAATCCCTCACGATCCGTGGCTGATTTGACGACTGGGGCTGTTTTGAGCAGGGCGCCCAGACGTTGGAGATCGTCGTCGGTGAAAAGAAGGTAGTGGGGGCATGTCTCTGCGGAGAGCGGCAGGCCCTCGGAGCGAGCCGCTGACACGACGTCGAGCGCCTCTCGGGAGGCGATGTGAACGATGTGGATGCGAGCGCCGGTCTGGCGGCAGAGGTCCTGCAGGGTTCGTGCAGCAGCGATTTCGCCCTCTGCCGGGCGAGCGGCGGCGTAGTCCAGCGGCGAATCCCCCCCGCGGGCACGCACGGCGCTCTTGGCTGCTTCGATGACCTGGCGGTCCTCGGCATGCACACCGACAGGCATATTCAGTCCGGCGCACTCCTTGAGAATCTCTTGCGCTTGAGCGGGGGTGACGTCCCTGAAGGTCTCCATGCCGGAGATCAAGTAGATCTTGATGGCGGCGACGCCTGCAGAAGCGAGGTCTGCGAGCCGGCGACGCCAATCCCCTTCCCGGAGGCAATTGTCGGAGACGCCCCCCCACAACATGAAGTCGACGTGGGCCTTGGGTGCGATGATCTCGAGTTTGTTCTTGAGGTTTTCGGCCGAGGTGACCGGAGGCAGCGAAGTGCAGGGCATATCGACGACCATCGTCACCCCACCGGCGGCCGCGGCACGCGTTCCGGTAGCGAAGTCTTCACGCTGAGTGAACCCCGGATCGTCGAAGTGCACGTGGCCGTCGATGGCGCCTGGGAGGACCAGGGCGCCTCGGAGATCGACCCGATTGTCCACCGTCACCATCTCATCCGGCCGCATAACGCCGGCGATCTGCTCGCCATCGATCAGCACCTGCACCGCCCGCCGTTCGTTGCCTCGGCCCGGGATCACCAGATTGTGGAGCAGTGTTTTCATCCTTCCAGCTTACGTCATCCAGGGATTCGTGGTTGGAATTAAACACTTCCGATTTGGAAGAGAAAGTCCGACCTTGACAACATACGACATATGTCGTACGTTGGTTGTCGGAGATGGAATGAGCACCTCAGGAAGACCGACCGACTCAGAGCTTCAAATACTGGCAATTTTATGGCGTACCGGACCTGCAACGGTTCGAGCGGTACACCGGGAGTTGGCCGATGGAACCGCCTACACCACGACTCTCAAGACCATGCAAAGAATGGCGGAAAAGAACCTGCTCGAGCGTGATGAGAGCCGGCGCAGCCATGTCTATCGGGCCCGGAGTTCCGAGGCGCAGACACAGGGCGCCATCGTTTCCGACCTGATCGATCGGGCCTTTTCCGGCTCGGCAGCGCGCCTGGCGATGCGGGCACTCTCGACCCGACGGGCCAGTCCTGAAGAGATCGACGAGATTCGGCGCATGCTCGATGTGATCCGAGAAGAGAGTAGCCTTTCTCGAGAACCGTCGTTTGAAGGGGGAGGCGACCGATGATCGGTGCATTTCCGGCTGCCGATGTTCTGGCCTGGTCGCTGATCGAGGTGCTGTGGAAAGGGCTGGTTCTCTGGGCGCTTCGGCTGGCCGTGGATCCCCTTCTGCCGGTACGCGCCGTTCGTTTGCGCTACACGGCGACCGCGGTGTCGTTCTTCGCTATTCCTGTGTGGTGGTTGGCCTCCCTGGTGCCGGTCCTGCAAGCTCCGGCACAACCGCTTGTTCCTTCGGTCGTAAAAGGTCCCGGCACCCTCGAGATTCTCCTCATCGTGATCTGGGTGGCGGGCGTCTCGTTTTCTAGCCTTCGTGTTGCCGGCGGGCTCTGGCAATGGCACCGTACGGTCAACCTGGCGGTGGAGGTTTCCGCCTTGTGGCGGCATCGTTTCCAAACCCTGGTCCAGCGGACCGGCCTTCGACAGGGGGTCCGCCTGCTGGCCTCAAATCGGGTCGACAGTCCGTGTGCTCTCGGGTGGTTTCGCCCTGTTGTTCTGGTCCCCGCGTCCCTGTTGACAGGATTCAATCCTGATCAATTGCAGGCGATTCTCCTGCATGAACTCGTCCATGTCCGCCGCCTCGACTGGTTGGTGGGTATCCTGCAGGCCTTCGTTGAAAGCCTGCTCTTTCACGTGCCGTTTGTATGGTTTCTGTCGGCCCGGCTGCGCTTGGAACGCGAAGCCTGCTGTGACGATGCCGTCGTCGAGATGCTTGGCAATCGACTGGAATACGCCACGGCCTTGTATTCTCTGGAAGCAGTCCTTCAAGCTCCCAGACTGGCGCCCTCAGCCCATGGAGGTTCTCTCGTGTCCAGAATTCGTCGTCTCGCCGATCCTCACCAACATTCTCGGCCCCGCGCCTCGGTGGCCTTTTCCTTGATCGTTTTGACCGCCGCCCTGAGCTTTGCGTCGATCGTGACCATCATGGACGGCAATGACCCATTGCCGACTTGGTTGCCTCAGGATGTCAGTCGCTGGGCGCCGCTTCTCGAGCAGGCGTCCGAGAACCATGACCTCCCCCCGGCTCTGCTGGCCATCATGACCTTGGTGGAAAGTGGCGGAGACAGCCAAGCCTTGAGTTCTCGTGGGGCGACCGGCCTTCTCCAAATCATGCCCGCAACCGGAAAACGCATCGCCGAGAAACGGGGCCTCAAAGACGTCGACCTCCAAGATCCGAGCGTCAATCTGGATTTCGGGGCCTGGTATCTGGCCCGCCAATTTGAGACCTTCGGCGGTGATTTGAAACTCGCCCTGGCTGCCTACAACGGTGGCCCGGAACGGGCCCGTCGATGGTCGGAGAACGGTGAGCCTCTGTCGGAAGAAACCTCCGCGTACGTAGCCGTGCTCGCTACGATGTGGGACGAGCGGGATGCCGGCGAAAGCACGGCTTACCAAGCGTGGTGGAAACGGCTGAATTCAGGCCGGATTCAACATATGCTTCATCCACTGCCTGTCGCTCGGGTCAGCCAAGTCTTCGGTCGCGGGCCCCACAAGGGCGTCGATCTGGCAGCACCCCTGGGCACGGCCATCCTGACGCCGATGGACGGCGAGGTCATCTCCGTTTCGAACGACACCACCGCCGGCAAGGCCGTAATAATTCGGCACGGGGTGGGTCTGGAAACCCGCTACCATCACCTTGACGCCATCGACGTTGCCCTTGGTGACCGGCTTTCGGCAGGCGATACCCTCGGCCAAGTGGGGTCCACAGGCGTCAGTACCGGTCCCCACCTCCACTTCGAGGTCCGGAAAAACGGAGTTCCGGTCGATCCGATGGGCTATCTCAACGAGTAGGTCTTTTCCTCGTTGCCGATCGTAACCCGAGCCCGTGCCCGTGCCCGTATCAGCGACCGCGTCTGCTACCGGACTCAGCATCAGACACCGCCGTAGCCACCAGACCCGGGGCCGATCGCATGAGGCCCCGCCCCAGGGTCAGAAGCGCAAAGCAGGTGGACCAATCCAGGATCTCGCCGGATCTCAATGTGGCGGCCGGCTTCATCGATCTGATCACTGCGGTCGAGGGGTCCAATTCGACGCTGAACTGAGGCCCGTCGTAGCAAAGGGTTTCACCCCACCGCAGGCTGTGGGTCACACCGCGATGGCGTGCCATCAGTTCGAATGAGCCCTGGCGGTGGTGCGGATGAAACGCGTTGTCCTCGAAGGTCTCGAAGGCCTTTGGGTCCAACACCAGCCGAGGCTTGTCCTCATCGGGGTGACCGGCAGTCGGGCAGAACTCTGTGCAGTTGCCGCAGGCGTTGCACCAGTCGTTGATCACGGCAACCTGGTAGGGCTGATCGATAGTCCGCTCGATGGTCTCGGAACCACTGAGAGACTTCGGCCAGGAGACGGTGAAGGGATCGACCTCATAGGTCAGGAATGCCCTATTGGGACAGACTGTGACGCAGGTTGAGCACACGATATCGCAGTCCAGGCATCGTACGGCCTCGGCTCGGGCCTCAGCGTCCCTGAACGTGTGGGTGACCTCGGCGAAACCCTCTCGTTGGTCGGGCGGCAATTCCGGCGTCGGTACTCTCTTGACTCGCTCGGCCCGTCGCTCCATCAGTCGGACCAGTTCTCGCGTATCGGGAGAACTGTGCCCGCTGCTCTCGTCACCTTGTGCCACGACACCAAATTGGGCAAGAATATCGCGGGCTATCCGACGCCCATCACCGGCTGCCGAGACGATTGAGGACGGTCCGCGAACGACATCGCCTCCGGCCCACAGACCTTCGACCGAGGTGCGGCCGGTCTGTTCGTCGGCATCGACCCATCCACCGCGGGTGATCTCGAGACCCTCGATCGCCAGAGTCGCTTGATCGGCATCCTGGCCGATGGCGACGATCAGCGAATCCAGCTCAACGGTGACGAATCGGCCCTCGACTGCCTCCGGGCGAGGCCGTCCGTCGGCGCCCGGGGCGCCGGGACGCATGACCTGGCAGTGAAGCGCTGTGAGTTTTCCTGCGTCGACCTCGACCGCATTGGGCGCCAGCAGTTCCCGGAAGGCAATGTTCTCGTCGGAGAGTGCCCGCATTTCATCTGGGTGGGCCGGAGAATGGGCCGCCTGTCGCCGGTAGATCACCGAGACCTCGGCACCGAGACGCACTGCTGTGCGAGCACAATCCATCGCGACGTCACCGGCCCCAATGATGCCCACTCGACGCCCGAGGTTGGGCGCATCGTCCAGTCGGGCCCTGCGCAAAAACTTGAGGCCGTCCCACACGCCCTCGGCGTCTTCGCCTGCCATTCCCAGGGCGCGGCCGCGGGCAGCTACGGCGGCCAGTAACACGGCCCGGAAGCACTCTTCATCAATTTCTTCTAGGTCGAAATCCGTGGCAAAACGCTGACCGTGACGCAT
>DAOWGJ010000320.1 GCA_030637505.1 Holophagae bacterium | reverse complement strand
TTCGGCCAACCACCGTCCAAGGCGGACCAATTTCTTCTTGAGGATTCGGTGGTAGTCACGGCCCCATGCGTAGCGGGAGATCCAGACTGTGTCGGGACCGCGAGATGATCGGCTGTCCGGGCGACTGGTGTGATAACTCAAGGCGACGGCGAGGACCGATCGGCAGTCCGGAAGCAGCCGGCGGAGGTCGCTCCGGACGTCTGCGGTCGTTGCCATATAGGCCATCTCGCCGTGCATCCCGGCGTCCAGCCATCGCCTCAGGCTATCGGCGCCTTGAGCTTTTCCCGCGGCGGCAATGCCCACAAGATCGAAGCCCTCGTCAAGGGCCTGACGTTTCAGATCGGTGCCCAAGTCGCTCATCTGCTACCCAAGATAGGTGATTCTCGGAGGTTTCGGAGAATTTGTTGCTAAGATCCTCCGCTGAGATTGGAGTAGTGGGTCAATGGATGCGATAGACGAAACTCGAAGACCGAAGCATTCGCAGGCCGAGCGGACAGCCGAAATACTGGAACACGCCTTCAGGGTCGCCCGGGAAGTTGTCGATGGGGAGAACATCCTCCCGTCGCGGCCCGAAGGTTGGTTTGGAGAGGGACCGCACCTCTCTTCGGCAGGTCACCAACTGGACGAGGTCCTCGAGGCTGTCAGGCAGGTGATAACTGAGACGCCGTCATCGGCGGGGCGGAGGTTTTTCAACCAGCTCTTCGGTGGGCGAGATCCGGTGGCGACCTTCGCCGAGATCTTGACGACATTGACCAATACGTCGATGTACACGTTCAAGGTTGCCGGGCCCCAGATCCTGATCGAGAAGGAGGTCGTTGCTCGGATGGCGGCCAAGGTAGGTTACGAGAACGGCGACGGAATCCTTGCGCCGGGAGGATCGATGGCCAATTTAACGGCGCTGATCGTTGCCCGCAACGAGGCTTTACCCGGGGTTCGGGACGGTGGTTTCGACTGCGCCCGCCACACGGTCTACACCTCGGAAGCGGGCCACTATTCCACACGAAAGAACGCCGGTATCACGGGGCTCGGGCGCGACCATGTGCGGGAGGTGGCGACTGACGGCCGCGGCCGCATGGATGTCGCCTGCCTCGAGCGGATGATCGCAGAAGATCGGGCTGCGGGATTCAATCCGATCATGATCAACGCCACGGCGGGAACGACGGTGCTTGGCGCCTTCGATCCACTTCGTGAGATCGCCGAGGTGGCCTCATCGGAGAATGTCTGGATGCACGTTGACGGCGCCCTGGGAGGCTCGGTTCTGCTGTCCGAAAAGCACCGCCACCTTCTCGATGGTTCGGAACGAGCAGATTCCTTCACGTGGAACGTCCATAAGATGATGGGCGTGCCGCTCTCGTGCTCCGCGATCCTCATGAAGGAACGGGGGTTGCTTGGCAAACACTTCAATGAGAATGCCGGCTATCTGTTTCAAGCCGATGGGGACGACTTGAACCCCGGGACTCGTTCCATTCAGTGCGGTCGGCGCAACGATGCGCTCAAGGTGTGGGCGGCGTGGCTGTACCACGGTGACGAAGGCTACCAGGCGCGCCTCGATCATCTCTTTGACCTCGCCCGGTATGCAGCCGGCCGGATAAAGGCTGATCCCGCCCTCGATCTGGTTGCCTCCCCTGAATCGATCGCCGTATGTTTTGAGGTCAAGGGATACCCCGCGGGGGACATTTGCCGTCGTCTCGACCGCGAGAACCGCCTGAAGATCGGGTTTGGGGAGGTGGCCGGACGCCAGGCTATTCGGCTGGTGTGCGTCAACCCGGACCTCGAGGAGAGGGATATCGATTTTGCCCTCGACGAGATCAAGGCTGTGGGGGCCCAGGAGGGTGTAGGGCATTGACGGTGAAGCGTACCGAGGATTTGACGCGGGTTCGCTGTCGGGAGAGGACCTGGAATGGGCTCGGGATCACCTGGGAATCCTGTCAGGCCTCTTCGGACTGTTGCGACCCCTGGATCTGATTCAGCCCTACAGACTCGAGATATCCACAAGGCTCGGGTCATCACACCGGTCTTTCACGAGGTCAAAGAGGGTGGGACGGGTAAGGTCATCAGTTTCTCGGCCAAGTTCGCGCGGGGATTGATGGCTCGGTACATCGTCGAGCGTCGTATCGATGAAGCGGAGGCTCTCAAGCAGTTCGACCTCGAGCGATACTCGTTCCAGCCGGGCGCCGGGCCTGACGGCACCTGGATTTTCAGCCGCGACTTCATTCCGGCTCGGTGAAGCTGGAAAAGGGAGGGGACGAATGCCCTCCGTACAAGAAATATCGACTTTGACCGTCAATAATTTCACTCGGGAGATCAAGAGTCGCGGTTTTGCTAGTCTTGAGACAGTCAACATGCCGAGCGATGGAACGGCGGGAGGGTTGATCGATGATACGTACGAAGATCTGGGCCGTCGGGTACGGCATCATTGGAAACCTGTACCTGCAGAGGGGTTCAGGTAGGCGAAAGGTCAAGGTGGAGCAGAGCGGGAGGTTGGACCTCGACGAGGCAACTCAGGTCAATAAGTTCGGAGGCCGAACGGTGATTCGCTGCCGTTCGTGGTGTGCCGTGACGCTGGTTGTGGCGTCTCTGGGTTCGTTCTCAGTCGATGCTGCCAAACCTGTAGTTCCCAGAGGGGTTTTGGCGATGTCCTCCGGCGATCAGGTCATGCTGGTCTATCCCGGGAAGCCAGGTATTCGATCGTTGGAGACCGGGCCGGTGGGATTCCTTTTTCCCTCGCCGGCCGGAATTCTCTTTGCGCCCGATATCGTCAACGGCCGGACGACTGTTATTGATGTGAGTTCGGGTCGGGTGGTGGAGTTGATGTCCGGTGTGACAATGCCCCACTTCGGGCCGCGGCCGGATCGGTACCTTGTGGTGGCCGGCGCCCTGACAATGGTCAGCTTTCCCGAACGTTCGCTGATCTTCAGGATGGTGGGGGCCTTTGACCGACCCTGGCAGGTCGAGTTGGGGCCGGAGGGGACGACGGTACTCATTTTGGAGCGCGTGCCCTCGGGGGAGAGGGGTACGACGATTTCTGCGGTCGATCTCATCCATCGACGGGTTGTTTTCAGCAAGGAATTCGAACACGACCTGGTGCGGTTCGATATGGCGCCGGCCTCAGGTGTGATGGCTGTTGTCGACCGAACGACGGGGGAGATTGTCCTGCTGAACTTGATGACCCTTGAGGAGATTCGGCGGCTGCCGGTTCCGGACGGGGCGACGGACGTCGTCGTGCTCAAGGAGGGCAAAGAGATAGTGGCTGCAGGGGCTTCGGGTATTTTGCTGCGGTGGACCCTCAAGGTCAAGAGCGATCACCTTGAAGTGAAACCGGACGATCCGTTCACCATTCCGGGCCGGGCGTTACGTTTGGCCGTGGGACCGGATGGGCGACTGGTGGCTGCTGCTACCGACCAGGGCCGTCTCGTCGTCATCGACTCAAAAAAGGGTGACACCATCGGCCATTGGGAAGTGCCGTCGCCACTCCGTGATCTGCAGTGGATCGACTCCGACCAGCGAGGGCCGCTACTGCCGTCCTGGTCCGACAGCGGCTTCGGACCGGAAGGTGCGAAGCTCGGACCGGAGCAACGTTGAACGTTCCAACCTCCCCAGACTAGTCGGAGGAGGTTGAAGATCTGGGCTTCCTGCGCCGTCGTCGTCGCCGTTTGGAGGGTGCGCCGTCCCCCTCGGCCTTGTCGCCGGTGTCGTGGGTGGGCTTTGCAAAACTCCGTGGCGGCCGGCGGTCCCTGCGGTGAGGAGGCCTGCGGGGTGGTTCGTCGTCTTCGACCTTGTGGCCCTGGCCCCTCGGGAGAATCTCGGCGTACAGCTCGTCATCCGCAAAAACGGTCGGGATCTCGTAGCCGATGTATTTTTGGACGGCGTCGAGGGAGTAGACAAAGTCCTCGCAGGCCAGCGAAAAGGCCTTGCCCTCCGCTCCGACCCGGGCGGTGCGGCCGATGCGGTGAACGTAATCCTCCGGGTCCTGCGGGAGATCGTAGTTGATGACGTGGGAGACGCCTTCAATGTGGAGTCCGCGGCTGGCGACGTCGGTGGCAACGAGAATCGGCAGATCACCGTCTTTGAACTGATCCAACACTTTCAACCGCCGAACCTGTTCGACGTTGCCCGTCAGACCCCGAGCGCCGTAGCCGTGGCGCTGCAGCTCCTGGACCAGGCGCTTCGCCCCAATCCGCGTGTTGACGAAGACCATCGTTCGGGTCGCGCCCTCTCGCTTGAGAAGGCCCAGCAAGAGCGAGAGTTTCTCCCGGGTTGCAACGTGGTAGAGCTCCTGGTGGATGGTGTCCGGCGTCAACTGCTCCCGGCTGACCACGATCTCGGCCGGGTCGTCCATCTCCCGCCATCCGAGGGAAGTCACGCGGCGTGAGAGCGTCGCCGTGAACATCATGGTCTGTCTTTTGGTCGGATGGGGGAGGCGGCGCAGCAACCACCGCAGGTCCTCGGAGAAACCCATGTCGAAGAGGCGATCACATTCGTCGATGATGACAACTTCGGTCTCCCTGAGAGAATAGGCCCCCTGTTTGTTGTAGTCGATCAACCGGCCGGGTGTTCCGATCAGGATGTCCACGCCCTGCGCCAGTTGGGCGCGTTGCTTGTGATAGTCGAGTCCGCCGAAGACCACGTGGACCTTGAGATCGGTGTGGTAGCCGACGCCGTCGGCATCACGGGCCACCTGGACCGCCAGTTCGCGGGTAGGAGCGACGATCAAAGCCCGCGGCACTTCGGGAGGTGACGTTCGGGCCGTTGTCAACAGCCTGTTGTACGCCGTCAACAAATAGGCCGCCGTCTTTCCTGACCCGGTCTGGGCTTGTGCGACGACGTCGCGGCCCGTCAGAGAGATTGGCAGAACCTGGTCCTGCACTTGGGTAAGGCGGTCGAATCCCAGGTCTCGAAGGCTCAAATGGAGCGGTTCGGGTAGATCAAGGGAGTCAAAGGTCGTTTCGGAAAACAGCGAGCTGGAGGTGGTTTCATCAGTCATCAGTTGGGGATTGTAACACCGTGGCCGGACGAAGCCGGGACAGAAGCCGAAGCGCGCACGGATCAGTCCCGGAATTGTGTTTGGGTTGAGGGTATCCGGCTTCGCCGGGTCCGGTATGATGAGCCGAGGCCCGGCCGGGCCTCTAGAACGGAGAGTGCTTTGAATCCTGTGAATTTGTTTGTGCTGTTGAGTCTTATGGCGGGCCTTGGATGGGCCGGTCCCCTGGTCGCGGACGAGAATCCTACAGCCGATGAACGGGTTTTGCCCGACGGTCTGGAGACCTTTTTGCGTGCCCGGCGGTTGGAGAGTGAGGGGAACTATCGCGACGCGGCGAAGGCCTACGCTGAGGCCATGGAACAGGCCCCCGAGGTCAACGAGATTCCGGTGGCCTACGGGTCTATGTTGTTGGACATCGGGATGTCTGACCGGGCCGTCGCCGTGCTGGATGGTCGGGGAGATCTGGATTGGTATGGGAAGAGGGTGTTGGCGCTGGCCCTCGGCCAGCTGTCGACTCAGACTCAGAAGGATGAATTGCTGCCGAAGGCCCAAACGGCGCTGGAAGAGGTTCTCCTCGAGCGATCCGATGACCCCAATCTTCAGCTGACGTTGGCGCACGTGTTGGCCGCACAGGGCAACCCTGTCGAAGCCGAAAGAATTCTGGCCGATTTGCGCGGAGGCATGCGGGCGAGTGTCCGGTTGGAGCTGTTTCACGCGCAGCTGCTGGCCCAGACCGGCAGGCCCGAGGAGGCGGCCCAGGTCGTGGCCCGTTGCTCACAGCCTCCGGAGGCGCTGGGATCGTGCAGGGACCTTCGTGTCCGGGCGCTGGTCGCTGCAGGCCGGACCGGAGAGGCTGGGGCAGAGTTGGCTTCGTGGCTGGAGGCTGATGATCTGGATGGGCATCTCCGGGCAGCCGCCCTCCTGTTGGACGGTGGGCGCCCTGCCAGGGCCCTCGATTTGGTGCAGAAGGTATTGGCCAGGGAAAAGGACTCTCCCGGCGCCAATCAGATGGAAGCGATGCTGCTGGTCGAACTCAATCAGTTCGACCTGGCTCGTCCTCGGCTCCAGAAGCTGCTCAAGAAGAACCCGGACAGCCTCGAATTGCTGCTGGCGGTGGCCTGGGCTGAAGCTGCCGGCGGTCGGGGCGATATTGATAAGACTCGGGGGTATTTGGATCGAGCATGGGAAGTCGTGTCGGTCGATGCCGGGTCGGCAGCGGCGGCCAGAGTGTGTCTAAATGCGGCTCGGCTGGAGATTGGTCTGGGACATCCGACGGCCGCCCGCGAGTGGTTGGATCGAATCGGTAATGTCGAGTCGGCCGGGCCGCAACTGCCGTTCATGCTGGCCGAAACCTATAGGATTAACGAGGATTGGACCGAGGGTGCAGCGGCTTTGTCGCGCCTGCAGCCGCAGCTCCTCGAGAGTCTGAGGGCGCCGGCATTGGCTCTGGAGATAGAGTTCAGAATGAAGACTGGAGACGGCGCCGCGGTGGCTCGATTGAATCCCCTTCTCGAGAGCGAGCGTTTGCCCGACGTGATGATTGCCCTCCAGGTGATGCAATCACTTGAGCGGTGGGGTGCCCTGGAGAAACGAAGTGCCGAGGCCATCGAGCGATTCCCGGGTGAACGGGCCTTGGTTTTCATCCGGGCCTCGGCTCTCGAGCGCGGCGGCCGGACGGATGAGGCATCGATCCTGTTCGAGGAAATGCTCGAGGCCGATCCCAACGACGTCGACGTGGCCAACTACCTGGGCTACATGTGGGCGGATGCCGGAAAGAACCTCGATCGGGCGTTGGAACTGATTCGCTTTGCCGTCGAGGCCAGGCCCGGGAATTCGGCCTACCTCGACTCTCTGGGGTGGGTTGAGTACCGCCTGGGTAGGCTGGAGGAAGCGGAACGATGGTTGCAGCGGGCGGTGGCCCTTGGCGGGGAGGATCAGGGAACGGTCGTGGC
>DAOWGJ010000409.1 GCA_030637505.1 Holophagae bacterium | reverse complement strand
GTTTCAACATCCAGCCCATGCCCATGCCGTTGATGATCAGTTGTTCCAACTGCTCCGGTGACTTTCAAATGGACTGCTTCGAGGGCCAATGCCCCTCGTGCAACATGGTCTACGGTGTGACGCCATGCCACGCATTCGACCCGGCCAATGTTGTGCCGGCGGGGATTGATTATTAGCGACTCCCGCTCCAACAAAGCGAAAAAGTGAGGCAGAAACCAAGCCGACGTTATACAAATGGCGGCAGTTGGAGGGTTTGTCGGTGATCGCACACCGTGAGGTTTTCCCGAGCCCGAGCCCGTTCCCGTTACCCTTACCGACTTTCTTCGGGTTCAACCCCAACTGAAAGATCCAAAGGAGCGGTTGTCTGGGTCCAGCTTCATGGGGCAGTGACAAACACATATCGGGAACGATAACGATAACGGGCTCGGGCTCGGGCTCGGGCTCGGGTTCAAGGCGCTCCGCTTAGCGTTGGTTCTGGATCCGCCGGGTCACTCGACGACCTGCGTGTTCGGGTAGAACGAGCTCCAGGCGAACCAGTAGACTCTGGTGACCGGGAGTTCTTCGAGCTTGGTGCCGGCCAGCTTGCCCTGGAGGGCGACGCCGGTAGTCTTGTCCCACACCGACGACGTCGCTGTGTCCTTGAGAACTCCGGCCTCTGTGTAGACCAGCTTGAGGGCTTGGCCGTCGCCCCGGGCGACAAAGGCCCTGACGCCGTCGTCGGCCCCACGGAGCGCAATTGCCGGCATCTCTCCCAGGGAAAAGGAAGCGACATCCGAGGCGCCGACTGCTTCATCCGTCAAAGCGGCTGCATGCGGTCCCTGGGCGACGCCCCAGACCAGCGCCTTGCCGGGCATTTGTTTGATGATCCGCCTGGCCCGGAAAATGCCCATTTTCTCTGGATCGTCGAAATAGCCCTGGTAGTGAGAATTGGTGACTTCCTCGCCCTTGGCCAGGAGTTTGGTCTTGGGGTGGGCCTTGGACCAGGCCACCCAGGTCGTCTGCGTCGACGGCAACATTTTCAGCGTCGAGCCCTCCATGGGGCCCTTGACCGCCTTGCCGAGCACATGGCTCCAGAGACTTTCTGTCTCCTTGTCCATCATGATCAGACTGTCTCTCCATAACATTCCCGAGACGATCAGAGTCAGTTTCTTTGTTCCGACGGTGCGGGCGTAGACCACGCCCGTGTGACAGAGTGGTCACCAGGTGGCGGCGAAGGCCGTCCCCCGAATCTCGTCGTTGACGATTTCATGGGCGTCCAGTTGCCACAGACTGTAGGCATGAGCTTCGCCCTTGATGACGACCCCCATCACCGGTTCTTCCGGCTTCATTTGTTTGTCGGCTGTCTCTCCCGTCACGAAGGTGGGGTTCTCGATGGCCGGTATTGCGCCGGGTTCGAGCACCTTGTAGATGGGCTCACCGTCGATGACCGCAACGGTCGGGGGTCCTTTCCGGGCCTCTTCAGCCAGGCCGAGACTTGCAAAAGCGATGATCACTGAAAAGAAAATTGTGCGCATGGTCCCTCCGGGATAAGAGTACGCCGATAGCCGGCAGATGGTTACCTCCGGAGGCGATGAACTTCCTCGGCAATCCTCAGGGCGGCGCGCTGGACCTCTTCGGCAGTGTTCGTCCGCCCCAGACTGATCCTCAGTGCGCCGGCAGCCAGTTTCTTTGGCAGACCCATCGCCAGAAGTACCTTCGAGGGTTCCGGATGAACCGAGGCGCAGGCCGAACCCGAACTGATTGCAAGGTCGGGCAGGGAAGCCATCAAGGCCTCGCCGTCGATGCCGGGGAAGGCGATGTTTGACGTATTGGGCAGGCGGGGCGCCCCTTCGCCGTTAACGACGACACCGGGAACGGTGTCTCGAATCCTGTCTTCGAAGTGGTCACGCAGGTTGCCGACATCGGCCGCCGTTCGGTCCAGCCGGCCGTCGGCCAGTTGGAGCGCTGCCGCAAGGCCGACCGCGGCCGGCAGATTAGGCGTGCCCGACCGCAGGTCCTGTTCGTGGCCGCCCCCGTGCTGGAGGGCCTCGAGTCTCAGGGGCGGCGTCTGCCTCCGGACGAAGAGGGCGCCGCTGCCCTTGGGGCCATAGCACTTGTGCCCTGACAGCGAGAGCAGGTCGACTCCCAGTTTCCCGACGTCAACCGGAATTTTTCCAGGCGCCTGGGCCGCGTCGCAGTGGACGATGATGCCGCGTGAGTGCGCGGCCTCGGCGATTGTGGCGATGGGCTGTATGACGCCGGTCTCATTGTTGGCCAGCATGATGCTGATCAGGGCGGTGTCCGATCTGATCGCTGCGGCGACGACCTCCGGGTCGATCCGGCCGTCTTTGTCGACGCCGAGGATGGTCAGGTCCCACCCTTGAGTCCTGAGGCGCGTCATCACTTCGAGGACCGCGGGGTGTTCGGTCGCCTGGGTGATCAGGTGACGTCCCCGAGTGGTTGGATCATTTGCGACACCCTTGAGGGCCAGATTGTTGGACTCGGTGGCGCCTGAAGTGAAAATGATCTCGGTGGCTGAGCGCGCGCCGATCGACTGCGCGACGGTCTTTCGGGCGTTCTCCAGCGCCATGAAGGCCGCCCGTCCCGGCCCATGCTGCCGGCTGGCCGGATTGGCGAACTCCAGGTTGAAAAAGGGGAGCATCGCCTCGACGACCCGCGGGTCGCAGGGTGTTGTCGCGTTGAAGTCCAGGTAGATGACGTCCATGGTGGCACTGTAGCGCAGGAGCGATCAGCTTTCAGCTCTCAGCTGTCAGCAATACACGAAGAAATAGCCGCAAGACGGCACAAAAAGGGGAATGAGGAGGGCTTCAAGAACACAATTGAACCGCAAAGAGCGCGAGGCACGCATAGGGGGCGCAAAGGGGTTGTTATTTATTCCGGTCAGGCTGATCTGACTATTCCGCAGCAGTTTGCGAAATAGTCTTGACTTTTCCGCATTCTGGTGCGAAATTTACAGCATGAGGCGTTTTCAGCATGACATCATCGTTCGAGATTTGGCTCGGAAAATGGTGTTCATCACCGGGCCGCGGCAGGTGGGTAAGACAAGTCTGGCTCTTGCCATTGCCGAGGGTGTTAGACAATCCGTGTATCTCAACTATGACAACTTCTCCCACCGTGACATCATCCACAAGGCCGAATGGCTCCCTGACACGAGATTGCTGATTCTTGATGAGCTCCACAAGATGGAGGGGTGGAAGAATTTTCTCAAGGGCATCTATGACGTCAAGCCGTCGCATCAGCAGATTCTGGTAACCGGCAGTGCCAGGTTGGAAGCGTTCAGGCAGAGTGGCGATTCCCTGGCCGGTCGTTTTTTCAGGCATCGTCTACATCCTTTTTCCATGGCGGAACTCCCCGATGGCTCTGATGACGACCTGAATGTACTGATGGTACGGGGCGGTTTTCCTGAGCCGTTTCTCGCCGAATCCGACGATGACGCCAATCGCTGGCGGTTGCAGTACATAGATGGTCTGATCCGAACCGACATTCTTGATTTTGAAAAAATCCACGACTTCAAGGCTATACAGTTGACCCTCGAGTTGCTGAGGCGTCGAGTCGGTTCGCCGGTCTCCTGGTCTTCCCTGGCCAGGGATGTCAACTGTTCTCCCAATACGATCAAGCGTTATGTGGAAATTTTGGAGTCCCTTTTCATTGTCTTCCGGGTCACGCCATATCATCGAAATATTGGCCGATCCCTGCTCAAAGAGCCCAAGATTTACTTTTATGACACCGGGATGGTCAAAGGAGATGACGGGGCACGTTTGGAGAATTTGGTCGCAACAAGCCTTCTGAAGAACCTGGATCATACGGAAGACACCACGGGGAAACGGTGTCGATTGGAGACCTTGCGGACCAAAGAAAAAAAGGAAGTCGATTTTGTAATGGTCGAGGACGATGAACCGAAGCTGATAGTTGAGGTCAAGTTGTCCGATGCCGGTATCAGCCCCTCGCTTCGATATTTCCACAAAAAGTACGGGCTGGAAGCCGCTCAGGTCGTCAAGAATATTCATGACGAACGAATGGTGGATGGAATTCAATTGCGCCGGGCAGCAGATTTTCTCAGGGAGCTCTGATGGAGACCGTGGCCCCGACCGTGCTGATGGCCCCAGGAGTGTGTAGGGCATCGAACCAGCGCCGCCTTTCGGGTGTCGTAAAGGCCCTTTTTCGTTGCATCCTCGGCCCGTACGGTGAGTACAGCGTCTCGAATTCGCCTCAAATGGCACTTTACGACCCTCCGAAATCCATCCGCCGTCAATGCCATACACACTCCTAGCCGCCACGGTTCTTGTTGCCTTCGGTGCTTTTGCGGTGATTTCTCTTCGTGAGGGGGAGCGGCGGGCCGCGGTGGTGGCGGGTCTTCTCGCGGTCGGCGGGGCCTCCGTATTCATGATCGCCGCCATACTTCCGGCGCCGATCCCGGGGGTGATCCTGGGGATCGTGGGCGGGGCTGCCGTCATCAGCACCTTGCTATGCGTCGCACCGATCGGTCGGGGAATCGAGCCCGGCGGCCGGCCCTCCCGGCGGGTCGATGAGCGGGAGATCATGTTTGCGCGAGCCCGGTTGGTTCCGGGGAGCCCGGAGTTCGAGACTTACTACCAGGTGCACCCGGAGCACCGTGCCGGTGACGATCGTACCCGAGCCCTGCCGGGCCTCCTGTCCCCGGATTCGGAGATGGCCGACCCGGTGGCCTTTGCCGCGGCCGACGCTTCATTCGACCTGTGCGAAGCCCTCCACCCCATGGTTGACGGAGATCCTGCATCCCATGTGGTGGTGGCGGAACCCGAGTGTTGGGTGGCTCGATTGAAGGAACTGGCGATCTCAAACGGTGCCGTCAACGTTGGTGTAACCCGGCTTCAGCCGTACCATATCTACAGTCATATTGGGCGCGGAGCCGGTACGTGGGGCGAAGCCATTTCACTGAATCACCAGTGGGCGATCGCCTTCACTGTCGAGATGGACCATACGGCCGTAGCCCACGCCCCCGGGGCGCCGGCGATCGTCGAATCGGCCCACCAATACGTCGAGTCGGCCAAGATCGCCGTGCAGCTGGCATCGACCCTTCGTCGCTGCGGGTGGCCGGCCCGAGCCCACATCGACGGCAACTACCGTGTGATCGCGCCGTTGATCGCGCGGGACGCCGGTCTGGGGGAGATCGGCCGCATGGGCTTGCTGATGACGCCGGGACTCGGCCCTCGGGTTCGCCTGGGTGTGGTCACCACCGATGTTCCCTTGGTGGCCGATCGGCCGGGGGATGATCGGTCGGTCCTTGATTTCTGCTCCATCTGCCGGAAGTGCGCCGATGCCTGTCCGGTCGGGGCCATTCCCGGCGGCGACAGGCAACCCATTGATGAAGGTATGCGCTGGGCCATCGATCCCGACACCTGTTTCCGCTACTGGAATGTCATCGGCACCGACTGTGGACGGTGTATGAGTGTCTGCCCCTACTCCCACCCTGCCAATCCGGCTCACAACGCCGTGCGCTGGGCCATTGCCCGATCCGGCGCCGCGCGGCGGGTGATGCTTTGGGCGGACGATCTGTTTTATGGCCGAAATCCCAAGCCGAGGGGCTGATCGCCGAGGATTCCAATGCTCAGGGGGATTGCCACGAAGAGGGAAAGATAGCCACAAAAAGGCACAATAAGGGGAATGAGAAGGGTTTCAAGAACACATTTGAACCGCAAAGAGCGCGAAGAACGCAAAGGAAAGCGCAAAGAAAGAAGTGTAAAAACGACCCGTTTGTTTCCGATGCGGGCAGCGCATCATAGGATTCTGCAGGCCAGAGGTCGCGGCAAACCCACATTAAACGAAACGTGAAGACCTCTGCCCTGCAGAATCCTGGCTGAATTGACATCTCACTGGCGGAGTTGTACGCTATTGACCGGGTGCGGCGTGATCGAGACTGGTGAGTCTCCCTCCGTGCCGCTTTTTTTGATGTACGCCCGCCGGTGGCGGCGCCTTCTGAGGCCGGATACCATCAACGATCAACAATAGGAGTGCGGCATCGAGACCGCTCGGGTAAGACAGTATGACCATCGACATCCAACGAGTCCGCAATATCGGCATTTCCGCCCACATCGACTCCGGCAAGACGACGTTGACCGAGAGGATCCTCTTCTATACGCAGAAGATCCACACGATCCACGACGTTCGAGGCAAGGACGGCGTGGGAGCGACCATGGACCACATGGAACTCGAGCGGGAGCGCGGCATCACCATCACCTCCGCCTCGACCTACGTCGAGTGGAACGGCCACCACGTCAACATCATCGACACACCGGGCCACGTCGACTTCACGATTGAGGTCGAAAGGGCGCTTCGAGTGCTCGACGGCGCCATCCTGGTCCTGTGCGCGGTGGCAGGCGTTCAGTCACAATCGATCACGGTTGACCGGCAGATGAAACGCTACAAGGTGCCCCGCATCGCCTTCGTCAACAAGTGCGATCGTTCCGGCGCCGACCCGAAGAGGGTGTCCGCGGCCTTGCGCGACAAGCTGGGCCTTAATTCGGTGCTGATGCAGCTGCCGATCGGCCTTGAGGAGAAGTTCGAGGGTGTGATCGACCTGGTCGAGATGAAGGCGATCTATTTCCACGGAGACAACGGCGAAGAGTTGGAGGTCACCGAGATCCCCGCCGAGATGCTTGCCGAGGCCGAAGATGCGCGGGCCGAACTGATTGATGCTGCCAGCATGTTCTCCGATGACTTGATGGAAGCGGCGCTGGAAGATCAGGCGACGCCAGAGCTGATCAACCAGGCTGTGCGCAATGGTGTGCTGGCACTGGAATTGACTCCGGTTCTGATGGGCTCCGCATACAAGAACAAGGGGGTTCAACCCTTGATGGATGCCGTCATCGCGCTCCTGCCCTGCCCTTCCGATATTCCGATCGAGGCTGTCGACCTGGATGATGACAACGCCCCGGTTGAGTTGGTGTCCGACACGACCCGACAGACGGTTGCCTATGTCTTCAAACTGGATGAAGGCCGCTACGGTCAGCTGACCTTCATTCGGGTGTACCAGGGCACATTGAACAAGGGTGACACCGTCTTTCAAACGCGAACGGGCAAGAAAATCAAGATTGGCCGTCTGGTCCGCATGCACGCCGACAAGATGGAAGATATCGTGACGGGGGAGGCCGGTGACATTGTTGGTCTTTTCGGTATCGACTGCCATACGGGCGACACCTTCGTCGGAGACGGCCCGCGCCTGGCGATGACCTCGATGTACGTTCCTGAGCCGGTGATCTCACTGGCGGTGACGCCGGTGGATTCCAAGGCTCAGACCAACATGGGCAAGGCCCTGTCGCGTTTCACCAAGGAAGACCCGACCTTCCGGGTCGGCCTGGACCAGGAGAGCGGCGAAACTATCGTGTCCGGCATGGGCGAACTGCACCTTGAGGTCTACATCGAACGTATGCGGCGCGAGTACAATGCCGAGGTCGAAACCGGGGCGCCTCAGGTTGCCTACCGTGAGGCGCTGAGCCGGCGGGCTGAATTCGACTACATCCACAAGAAGCAGACCGGTGGCTCCGGTCAGTACGCGAAGGTTGTCGGTTATCTCGAGCCCTGCGAAGAGGGCGATTACGAGTTTGTCAATGACGTCCGGGGCGGCAGGATTCCGACGGAATTCATCGGCGCCTGCGACAAGGGTTTCAAGAGCGCCCTGCCCAAGGGCGGTTTGATCGGGTTCCCGATCGTCGGAGTGCGCGCGGTCCTGGAGGACGGCAACTCCCACGCGGTGGATTCGTCGGACATGGCCTTCCAGACCGCCAGTCTTGCTGCGTTTCGGGAGGCCTATAAGAGAGCCAAGCCGCGCATCCTCGAGCCCGTCATGCGGGTCTCAGTTGAGGGGCCGGCTGAATTTCAGGGGGCGATCTATCGCTCCTTGATGCAGCGCCGGGGCGTCATCGCAGGGTCCGCCGATGACGGTGGATTCACACGGGTGGACGGAGACGTTCCGTTGGCCGAAATGTTCGGTTATTCGACCGACCTGAGGTCGGCAACCCAGGGCAATGCTGAGTTCACCATGGAGTTCTCGAGGTACGCCCCGGTGCCGCGCGACGTCAGCGACGAGTTGCTCAAAGAGTACGGCAGCAATAAAGGCCAGGAGGACGAATCATGACGAATCTGATGTTTGGACTGCGCCGGTCCCCGAGAACTCTGCTCGAGCGTGACGGTCACCCAGGTCCCGGTCCCGGGAAACTGGCCCTGGTCTTCGGGCGAGCCGGCGTGGGCAAGACTGCTTTCATCGTCGGCATCGGAATTGATGCCCTCTTGTCCGGCCAGAAGGTGCTCCACGTTTCCCTGGACCGCACCGTGGACAAGGTGCGGACCTGGTACGACGATTTGTTGATGGAGATGCTCAGGCGCGAGAAAAAGCTGGAGCATTGGGCGGCCATTCAGCTCGAAGTCGAGCGACATCGTCACATTCACACATACGCCAGCAGTGCCTTCTCGATTGACCGTCTTCGGCAGGCGTTGGATCTGTTCCGGTCGGCGATGGACTTCACGCCCGACGTCGTCATTCTCGATCGTCTGGATTCTGAGGAGTTGGAACCGGCGACGATTGAGGCTCTCCGTGCGATCGCCGGAGAAATCGGCGCGGAGCTGTGGATGGCCTTCAGGACTCATCGTGACGATCCAAAGCCCGAGGGCGGGCATCTGCCGGGCGCCGCACGGGCGTTCGAAGATATGGTCGATCTGGCCTTCAGTCTGGATCCCCACGGCAACCGCATTCGGCTCCACGTGATCAAGGATCAGGATGAGGTGGTCGACAAGGACCTCAATATACTGCTCAATCCGAAAACGCTGCTCCTGAAATCAGGAGTGAAGCGGTAGGAGAGCTGTCAGCTGTCAGCTCTCAGCTATCAGCAGCCACCGTTCCCGCAAGAATCCACGAGCATCCCTTCTCAAACGGGACGTGCCTGGTACGGCTTTCTTCACCGGGCAGGCTTTCCGCCCGAATTGTCGTTGCGAAGAAAGCCGATACCTGGCAATCCACGGCGACACCTTTTGCAATCGAGTCTTGGCCGATGCCGTAGGCCGCCGAGGTCTTTTCCCTCAAGGGACGATGCTCTCCCGGTTTCGACACTGTCGTCCCTTGAGGGAAATTACCGAGCGGGGGCGCGAAGCGGACCCGAAGGCCGGGGGTGGGCAGTGTCCGGGACAGGGACCGCGCCAGCAACCAGCGTGAATTGAAGGAGACAGCGTTAGCAGTCGTAGTCAGAGACAGTTGCGGCCCCGCCGGTAGAGGAAGGGCAACGATCCCCCATCGCCCTTTTGCTTCAGACGTCGGCACGCTACACTCCCTAGCTCGGAGGCGGCGATGAAGATTGTCCTGCTGTGTGGTGCTGTGTGTCTTTTGACGGTCCTTCCC
>DAOWGJ010000324.1 GCA_030637505.1 Holophagae bacterium | reverse complement strand
GCGCACGTCGAGAATGTTGATGTCAGCGGCCTTTTCGGCCTCATTTGCAACCAGGGCGGCGTAGGCTGCCGGTTCACATTCCAGAATGTACAGCGTCTGCCCCGCCAGGATCATGTTGCCGAACCGCATGCGGTTGATCAGCTGGGTCTGGTGGTCGTCGAGGCAGCGGATGATCTGGTTGGACAGTATTTTCGGCTTGAGACGGTCGGCCTCGGTCACGCCGAGTTCGGCCAGAATGGCCTCGCCGGCGGCTCGAACCTCCGCCTGACTGTCGGAGTGGATCTCCAGCATGCCGTAGAGCCTCTCGACGATCTGCATGCCCGGCGTCACGTCGTTACTCTTCAGCGCGATGTCGGTGATCCGGTTGATCTCGATGCCCGGGGAGATCTCGACCATCAGACTGGCCTGTCCCTGTGTCGGGAGAAAGCCCTTGGCGACCGTCGCCTGATAGGAGGCGAATTGTGGTTGCAGGCTGTCCAAGAAAACATACGCTCGTAAATCAACCATGGTTATTTCTCCAACTCTGGGGTTTCCGACCGGGCCTCTAATGCTTCCTCGACGATCGCGATACCGGCGCTGGCGCCAACCCGGGTTGCGCCCGCCTCGATCATCTTTTTGGCGTCGGTGTAGGACCTGATGCCGCCGGAGGCCTTGACCTCGAGGCCGGCGGCGGCGACTTCCTCGGCCATTAGGGCGACGTCGTGGGCGGTCGCCCCGCCGGATGCAAAGCCGGTCGAGGTCTTGACGAAGTGGGCGCGGGCCTTGCGCGACAGTCTGCAGGCGATTCGTTTCTCCTCGTCTGTCAGCAAGGCCGTCTCGATGATCACCTTGCAGTGGGCGTTGCCGTCCCGGCAGGCCTCGACCACCGCTCGAATATCCTTGAGTACGAGGTCCTCATCGCCGCCTTTGAGCGCGCCGATATTGATCACCATGTCGATTTCGCGTGCACCCTCCCGGATCGCCCGTCTCGCTTCGAAGGCTTTGGTCTCGGGGTGGGTGGCACCCAGGGGAAAACCAACGACCGAGCAGGTTTTGACGCCCGAGCCTTGCAGTTGGCCGGCGACCAGAGGAACCCAAATGGGGTTGACGCAGACCGCTGCAAAGTTGAAGTCTCTGGCTTCCTCACACAATTTCTTGACATCCTCGGCGGTGGCGTTGGGTTTCAACAGAGTGTGATCGATGTACCGCCCGACATCCGCCGGGATCGCGCCGGGCGATGGTCCTGCACTGAGCCGGCCTACACCGAGCCCCAGGAAAGACCGTGCTGTCTCGGGGTTCGACCCCACCGATGGCCCGGGATGATCGGCGGCCACTCTGGAATTTGGCGTGGCACTGCCGCCGAGAGCCTCAAGGCGAGCGACGATCCGAACCAGGTCCTCTTCGCTGATGGCTGAGAGGTCGATAATCTCATTTGCAGACTTGGGCTGTGGCGGTGGGGAAGGGGTGACGACTGGAGGCGGGGCGATCACCGCCTTGCCGCTTTCGATGTCCATGATCAACTTGACCCGCCGAAGGTGGCGTTCTTCGGTACATCCGGCACCCAGCCACGATTCAACGATCTGTTGGGCCAGGGCGGCGCCGATCAGCCCGGCACCCAGGGTCAGCACGTTGGCGTTGTTGTGTTCGACGCCGTTGAGCGCCGAGGAGAGATCGTAGGCCATGCCGGCTCGAACGCCGGGAACCTTGTTGGCTGCCATGCACGAGCCGATACCGGCGCCGTCGATCATGATGCCGCGGTCACAGCGGCCGGCGGCGACCTCTGCGGCGACGGCATGGGCAAAGATGGGGTAGTCAACAGCTTCACGAGAAGAAGTGCCAACATCGTTGACCTCATGGCCCTGGGTTTTCAGGGACTGAATCAACGCGGCCTTGAGTTCGAAACCGCCGTGATCTGAACCGATGGCGATCTTCACCGTTCAACCCCTCTTCGCTGGTTGGCTTGCAACCGCGAGGTCTCACCACACACGAGATGCATCCTGGTATTCCTCTCTCGAGACCGGCCTGGGAAGAGTGACCCTGGCATCGAGGATTCGCTGTAACTTTCGAATATGAAGTTCAAATGCCGTGAGGCCCTCGGGCGAAAGGCTGAAGAACGTCACAGGACGCCCGTTTTTAAGTCTTTTTGTTTTAACGAGATAGCTGCCCTCTTCGAGTTTCTTGGTCTGGATGTGGAGGTTGCCGTCCGCGAGGCCGGTCCGTGCCTTCAGCTCCGTGAACGACAGGCGGTCACTGTTGACCAGGGCAGCCACGATCGAGAGGCGTGCGGAGGACGTCAAATGCCGGTCAAAGTCCACGAGAAACCCCGATCCGGCCGGAAATCCAAATAATGAACTTCATTTCATAAAGTAAAATATGTCCAAACGAGGGAAATGTCAAGATCGGGGGGAAGAAAACAGAAGAAAAACGCAAAGGCGCAGAGACGCAGAGGAATGAAAAAGAGAGCCACAATAAGGAAGAGAAATGTAGGGTGGGCCTTGGCCCACCATCGAGCGCCTCCATTGGTGGGCCAAGGCCCACCCTACAGCTATCGAAACGCCAAGACGCGAAGGAGCGCAAAGGGGAAGTTCATTGAACCACGAAGACACGAAGAACACGAAGGGATCAGCGTGGGCAAAGAACCGGCACCAGGCCGAAGGCGTGCCACGGCAAAGCCGTGGGGACTCCGGAGGTGCCTTGTGCGGGCGCTGCCCCGCATCGTGGCGACCGAATTTTACTCGAGGCTCAGCTGATAGCGGACAGCCACTCGTCCTCAAATCCTCGAAAATTCGCGGTGTTCGTGGATGAGTGGCTGATCCGAAGCGGTCTTATTCGATGACGAACGTTTGCAACTCGACCGGCACGGGCGTGTCGCCAAAATTGTCGATCGAAGATCGGGCCTCCCACCCGCCGATACCAATCGCCGGACCTTCTGCAGCCGGCGCCCCGGTGCAGATGTACTGCTGGTCGGGCAGGGCGCCGCCGTCGATGTTGGTGAAATCGATGGTCACATCACGGCTGCCATCGACACTGACTGTCATGTGGGCCGACGAAAAGGGTTGGCTCAGGGTAAAGAAGCCGAGACCGAAGGAACTGCCGTTGTTGCCCATGTAACAGGCTGCGTTTGAGAACGAGTCAGCGGCCCCTTGTCGCTGTACCTTGATGAAGATATTGGTGGCGCCCCCACCGTAGTTGAGGATGGCTGCGGCGTACTGTGAAACGCCCGAGTGGTCGTATGATATGTCCATCTCGACAACGTCTCCGGTTGCGGAGTTGTGTGTTGCGAGGGCCAGTCCTCCTCCGGGTCCGCCGAATGCGGCTTGACTGACGATCTGAAAGGAATCCGCTTGCACTGTCCAATCGGCGCCGAGGGGCCCGTCAGCGCGATTGAAATCGTCGATCAGCCCTCTGGCCGGGCTGCCTTCGGGCATGCCCATCCAGGGCTGGATCGGCGAGGGCTCGGGTCCGCCGTTTTCCGGCAGTGACAGATCCAGGAGATCGGCGGCCCCTCCGAGGCTGCCCAATGCCAACATTCCGATGCAGGTTGCGATGATGACGTTTCTTTTGTTATTTCTCATGAAATCCCCCCCAAAAACTCTTAATTGACGCCAAGTCAGGGTAACACAAGGCTGGGAGCCGATAGCAGACAGCCAATCATCCAGGAACTACTTCAAGATTTCGAGGTGTTCGCGGATGAGTGACTCAGGGCGAACGTTTCGGGCTCTTCGGGGGTCTTCCAGCGACTATCACTGGCCTCTGGCGGATCGACAATCTCGGGCCTCGTTCTCTTTCCGCGGCAGAGTTCAGGTTCCCCGAAATCCCGGAACACCTCGACTTCCGCCGCCCAGAAGCCGATCTTGAAAAAGGCCCGGATCGCCATAACGATCTGGTGGATCAGGGCAAGGAGGACGATGGCGAAGGCCGTACCCGGGGTCCACGGCTGCCGGAAGGCCGAGTACAGACCGAGGAGGAGCAGCGGCAGGGCGAGGAAAACCAGGTAGAGAGGCACGAAGGTCCCGGGCTTTTTGAGCACCACGAGCAAGGCACGAAAAAAGCCGCGGAGCATGCTGCGGTGATTGTGGCGGACCGCGGCGATCCGGCTGAGATCGTAGGCCAAATCGGCCGGGGCCCAGAGAATCAGGAAAACCACCCCCGCCGCCGCAAATCCGGCCAGGTCCCAACGGCCGTCCGCGAAGTGAACCGCAAGCAGGCCGGCGCCTTTGGTGGTCAGGCCGGCCGCGACGGCCGCAGCAGCGGTCGGGACGAGGAAGACCAGCGCCGAACGCAGAAATCGGCCGGTGTTGCGTCGGACGCCGGACAAGAATGGGTGGGGCGGCCCGGATCCGGCCAGGACCCCGACGATGCCGGCTGAGAGGAAGATCTGGACCAGCAGACTGAGCACGCCCATCACCAGAACGCCCCGGCCCATCAGGGGCTCGAGAGCGTCCGCGGGAGAGGTGCGGAATTCCATGAAGATAGGAAAGGCGCTGCCGTCAAGAATGCCTTGGGAAAACAGCGATCGACCGAGGGCCGGGCCGATGTTGGCAGCTATCATCGCAACCAATATCAGCGCAGGGACCAGCGGCGCCAACCAGGCGATCATCACAAGACGGGGATGTCGGCGGGCCGTGCGGAAACCGTTGGCTACAAAGGAGAATGTGTTCATCGCATCACCCCAAAATCGACGCTAGGTCGAAGAAGTTTTGAAACCAGAAAGAGAGATTGACCAGGATCTTCTGTGCCGGAGTGGCCTCGCGCTCAAGCCGGTAACTGTTGTTGAGGGGATCGACGTCGAGAACCATCAGGTGATCGGGATCGACTTCGGCCCACAAGAGTTTGGCCGGGCGGGTCTCGACAATCTTGATCCATTTGTCCTGCCCATCCCATTGGTGACGGATGCGCTGGTCATCGTCGAAAACCAACTCGATCGTGACCGGGTGTTTGAACTCTCCGCGTCTTTCGATGACGACCTCGGTCCGGTAGATCTTCTCCTCGTCATCGTCCTTTTCGTCGTCATCTTCGCCATCACCATCAAGATCCTGTTCTTCCTCTTCCGTCTCCGAGCCTTCGTCATGGTCCTCACGGCGGTCGTCGTGATCCTTGCCATAAAGTACCTGCACCCCGTCCTCCCAGAACCAGCCCTTGCGGTCTTTGGCCTTGCGGGATTTTGCGGTGCGCACCCGATAGTCCAGGCCCTTCTCGGTGTGGAAGGCCTGCTGAAGGAACCAGGAGATGTCCTCGTCTGCAGCGTCCTGCATGATCTGCTCGAAATCGGTGGTCGTTGGGTGGCGGAAACGCCAGGTCTGAAAGAACCGGCGCATCGCCCTGTGGAAGGTCTCCGGGCCCAATAGATTCTCCATGTGGCGCAGGGTCACGGCCGGCCGGGAATAAGAATTAAGGCCGTAGCTGCCGTTGGATCTGTACTTCCACGCGGGCTGTACGATCGGGTCGGTGTATCGTCCGGAACCGAGCGATAGACGATTTTGTTCGATCGAGGTCATCCTGAGCCCCAGAACCTCGATCATCGATCCGTAGAACTCCTCCATGACCAGCATCTCGTAGTAGGAGTTCATGCCCTCGTCGATCCAGGCTTCTTCGAATTCGTTTGAAGCGATCATTCCCTGGAAGAAGTTGTGGCCGAATTCGTGCACGGTGACCATCTCGGCCATGCGGACCTTTTTGAGGGGCGGGAGGTTGAGGGCAGGGTGGGTTCCCAGGGTGATGAAGGTCGGGTATTCCATGCCGCCGGCGCCGAAACCGCCCCGTGGTGGGTCGACCATGGTCAGGGTCTGGTAAGGATAGGCACCCAGGCGCAGGCCGTAACCGCGGAGGGCCGCCTTGGCTGCATCGAAGTAGCGGCGAGCCTGGGATCGGTGTGCGGGCTGCAGCATCAGCCGGATCATCACCGGCTGAAGCCTCAGTTCGTCCTCCGATACTCCGAGGATCTCGGCAATCCGCCGGGTCTGCTCGGCCGGCACGTCGGTGTCCGGGTCGAAGAGTTCTTCGAGAACGATGAAATCGGGATCGGCCGTCCAGGCGAAATCATGAACGCCGGGCTGCTGGAAGCGTACGGTAACGGTCGATGAATCGCTGGACTCCTCGATGATGTGTCCGGTCGCTCCGATCTTGCCTTCGTACTCCAAAGGCAGGGTCAGGCGAACATCCCAGTCACCGAAGTCCGCGAAGAACTCCGAGTCCGCGTGGAATTGGTGAGTGTTCCAGCCGGCTTCGACGCGCCCCCGGCCGCCTGAATCCTCGAAGACGCCGATTTTAGGAAACCACTGGCCGCCCAGCACGAAGTTGCCGCTGACGCCGGTGCGGGCGAAGATCTCCGGCATCTGGGAGGTGAAGGCGATTTCGACTTCGACCCACTCCCCGGGCTGAATCGGACGGGGCAGCGGGTAGCGAGCGACGGTTCGGTCGTCGGGATTGCCGTCGTCGGGCTGGATGATCTCTTCGACCTCCTTGAGATCAGGGCCGCCCTGCAACTGGATGGCGCCGGGCTCGCCCCGAACGGCCGGGCCGAACGGTGTGTTGAACGCGTCGCCGGGAAGTGATTCGGCTCCGTCCGGCAGGAGGCCGGCCGCAGCCAGGCCTTCAGGATAGGCCAGGTGCATCGACTCGACCTCGATCCAGCCCCACTTCTCGTCGGACATTTCCATGCCGCGAAGTTGGCCACCGCTTTCGGTCATGAATGTCGAATGGTTACTTGCAAAGGCGTTGAGGTAAAGATGGAATTGAAGTTCGTCCACCGGAACCGACGATGTGTTGCGCCACCGCAGACGCTCGACACCCTCGATCTTGGATG
>DAOWGJ010000050.1 GCA_030637505.1 Holophagae bacterium | reverse complement strand
GCGCCCCCACTCGGTCATTTCCCTCAAGAGGCTTCAATTCAGATGACGGGAGAACATCCTCTCTTGAGAGAAATGACCTCGGCGGCCTACACCGTTGGCCGGGACTCTGTCGCTGAGGCGACCGCCGAGTGTTGCCAAGCTCGGTTTTTCCTGAAGCGAGACGTGCATTGGGAGAGCTGCCAAGGAAAAACACGAAGCATGGCACGCACCATCGAAGAGGGGCGCTCTCTGGATTCAGCGTCGGCGTCGGCCATGCCGATTGATCCGCGACCGTGTCAGCGAACAAGAGCGCCCCTCCCCTTGGCGGCGTCAGCGACAACGTCCGACCAGCCAACGCAGGCGTACATACGAGCGAGCGCCAGAACTCCAAAATCGGCGCGTGCCGGGTATGATTTTCTTCACCGGGCAGGCCTTCCGCGAGCAAGGTCGCTGCGAAGAAAGTCACTACCGGGCAACGCTCGGCGACACCGTCAGCAATCGAGTCTCGGCCAATGCCGTAGGCCGCCGAGGTCGTTTTTCGGAGGGGCGATTCCCTCCCAATTTCTGTGACCATGCCCCTCCGGAAAATGCACCGAGCGGGGGCGATCTGTGACCCAGGAATTGGCGGTGACCTCAAAGCGCCCCCGAAGGCCGGGGTTGGGACCAGGGGCGGGGACCGCGACGGCGACCGCAACCGGATCCGCGTCCGGGGCAGCGTCAGCAACCAGCGGCGGCGTCCGCCACCGCGTCAGGGACGGCGGCAAGTTCAAAGGCCACAGGCTCCACAATGACGAACGAGAGCCGGGAGAATCGTGGATAATGCTGTCAGGATGACGGATTCAATCCCCACCGTTGCAATGATCTTCGCAGCAGGTCGAGGACGGCGGATGCAGCCCCTGTCCGACGTGCTGCCCAAGCCGGCCCTTCCGGTTCCCGGTGGACCGGTGGTGTCGTGGGCTTTGCGCCTTGTCGCCCAATGCGGCATTCCGAATGCCGTGCTCAACAGCTGGTGGTTGGCCCAGACGATGGAACAAACCGCCATTGAGGCCGCGCCACAGGAACTGAGCCTTTGCTTCTCTCGGGAGGAGCATCTGATGGATACCGGCGGCGGATTGGCACTGGCCCGTGACCGCGGCCTTCTGGGAACTGACGGGCCGGTCTTGGTCGTCAACGGCGACGGCATCTTGAATCTCGACTTGGAAGGTATGTTTCGACGGCATCGAGAGACCGATGACCTCATCACTCTGGGCCTCCTGCCCCACCTCGGCCCGAAACGCTGGTCACGGGTCCTCCTTGACCGGGACGACCTGGTCAGTGCCATTCTCCCTCCCGGCACACCAGCGGCCGACGAGGTGCCTCTGCTCTATCCCGGTGTGATGTTGATCGCCCGAGAGGCTCTCGAGACCTTGGAGACTACGCCTTCGGGCGTTGCCTCAACCCTGTGGGCTCCGGCCCGAAAACAAGCACGCCTCGGCGGCGTCCTGGTAACCGGCCACTGGAGAGAAGTCGGGGCTCCCGAAGACTATCTCGAGGCCACGATGGTCCTTCTCGGCGACCGCAACGATCTTGACTCGTCGGCCCGCGTGGCCCCTGACGCCATGCTTCAACGCACCCTTGTCGGACCTGAGGTCACTATCGGCCGGGATGCGGTCATCGGACGGTCGATCATCAGCCACGGGGCCATGATCGGCGCCGGCGCCAGGGTCATTCGTTCGGTCCTGCTCGGGGACGTCCGGGTCGAAGCCGGCGAAACGGTGACCGACGAGGTCAGAACCTGTGCGCCCCTCAAAGGTGGGCGATCCGCCACCGATCACAGCCGATCTTCCACCGGAGCGTTCTGAGGCGACCGGTGATGCCGTACACCCTGATCGCCCGCATCATCTGACGACCGTCAGAAAAATACAGGGTCCCTGAGGTCGCCGTCCCTTGAGCCGTGAAGGTCAGAACATCCCCGGACCCAGCCCTGACGGGGTCGTCGAAATCGCCTCCCAACAGACCGTCGCCCGACGGATCCGGAATCTCGCAGTCCGGAATGAACCCAAGGCCGGCCTTGTCGGCCTCAAGCTCGAGAACACGGCCCACCTGAAAGTCACGGCCCGCGGCGATGTCGCTTCGCCTGACCCCGTCGCCATCGCCGTCCTGGACGACCGTACACCGCCAACCCCCAGCAGGCACCCGGTCAAAGACCAGGGCGGTCGCTCTGCCGGTCGTCATCGCATCCGACCGGGCCCTCCACATCTGGGAACGCACCTGCTCCGTTACGCGCCTCAGGGCCGCTTCCCGGTGTGCCGTTCCCAACAGAGGCAGCGCCACCACCGAACTCAGTGCCATGACCAACAGCACCACCACCGTTTCCACCAACGTCTGACCTTGCTCTTTCATAATCAATCCTCCCCGGCGGGCGGAAAAAACGCGGCCCCGGAGGACCGCGTTCCCGTCCACGCTGCCGTTTTTGTTATGTCTGAATCGTCACTCTCCTCTTCGCGTCACGATGCCGTTTTGTTGGCGGTCCGGGGCAACTTGACCTTTTCGGCCAGCGTCGTCTTTCCGCTGACGGTCACGAAGGGTCTGAGCTTCTCGAGCGAGGTCTCGCCGATGCCCTTGACCGCAACCAACTCGTCGACGGCCTCAAATGGCCCGTTGGCCTCACGGAAATCGAGGATCCGACCGGCCAAGGCCGGGCCGATCCGAGGCAGGAACTGGAGTTCATCCGCCGAGGCAGTGTTGACATTGATCACACCGATGGAACCGGCATCGGCGGCAACGGCGCCGGTCGCGACGGCCATCAGGGCGAGAAGGATGATCGGGATCAATTTTTTCATGGTGTCTCCTTTTTGGGTCTTCATAATTTTTGTTTCGGTGAACGCGTTGTCGGTTGCCGTTAGCTGGTATTCATCTCTTGGGCCTCCTTCCGTTGTCGGCCCTGTCTACCGCAACCCCTGTGCCAGATTGCGCTATTATCCATAAGTCTTTTATTTGCAATGTTTATTGAGTTTTTGATCTCCAGGCGCTGATTGGGGACCGACATAATTTTCTTCCGGAACTCGCCGCAATCAGATCCGGCAGGGGTGTCGAAAATTATGACACCGTAGATTTTTCTACCTCAGGAGCCTGTAGGGCATAGGCCGCAAAAGCGATTTCAGAATTGATTTAGTCCCCGGCCTCTGCCCCACAGCCTCCATTGATGCGCTGCGCGCATCGCGGGGCTCAAGAATTTGAAAGAAGTTACGCTGAGAGCTGATAGCTTCTGTACCATAAGCCCCGTGAAAGACTCGAGACCGACCACCACCAATGCCCCGCACGTGCGCGAACTCGCCCTCTTGATCTCGGGCGCCTCGGGCATGGTTTTGGCCACGCGTTTTGCCAACATGGTGCTGGAGCACGGCGACCTGGATGTCTTGCATCTGGTCGTCACACCACCGGCAGCCCAAGTCCTCAGCGCTGAGTTGGGCGCTGACTGGGCTTCGGCCTCCAGATTTCGCAATCAAATCCAAGCCTCTTGGGGCGGGCGAACCAGGATTGAAACCTGGTCCAACGACAATTTGGGGGCGCCGATCTCATCCGGCTCCCACCCACTGATCGGCACGGTCGTACTCCCGTGTTCCGCAGGTACCGCAGGCGCCATGGCGCACGGCATCTCCCGAGGACTCCTCCAGAGGGCGGCCGACGTCGCTCTCAAGCAGCGGTGGCCGCTGATCCTCGGCATCAGGGAGAGCCCGATGTCCGAGATCCTGCTGGAAAACCTCCTGCGGCTCGCTCACGCCGGAGCGACGATCATGCCCCCCCTGCCGGCCTTCTACCTCAAACCCGATGCTCAGACGGCATTCGAGGATTTCATCGATCACTACTGCATCCGAGTCCTCGATCTGTTGGGCATTCGCGTCGATCGAAAGGACCTTCGATGGAAGAGTTGACGGCGCGGCCACACACCCTGTTGGGCGACCTCCGAGAGACCGGGGAAATGATCAAGTTCCAGCACACGATCTTCGCCCTGCCCTTTGCGTTGATCGCACTGGTCAGCGCGCCTCTGGACGGCTGGCCACCCCTTCGGGTCTGGCTCCTGGTTCTCCTGGCAATGGTGGCTGCCAGAACGGCGGCGATGGCCTTCAACCGCCTGGCCGACCACCACCTGGATGCGCTCAACCCCAGAACAGCGGGTCGGTCCCTCCCGGGGGGTCGCCTGAGCCGCAGATTCGTCTGGGCAGTCACCATCGTCGCTTCCCTCATCTTCGTCCTCGCCGCCGGCCTGCTCAATTCGCTGTGCCTGCTGCTGGCCCTGCCCACCCTGGGCGTACTCCTGGGCTATTCCCTCTCGAAAAAATTCACCGCTGCGGCCCACTTGTGGCTGGGCGCCGCTCTGGGCATCGCCCCCATCGGGGCCTGGATCGCAGCCTCCGGGCGATTGGATCTGCCACCGGTCATTCTCGGCGGCTCCGTCATGGCCTGGGTTGCCGGCTTCGACATCATCTACTCCCTCCAGGACGAAATCTTCGACCGGTCTGCAAAGCTCCACTCCATCCCTGTTGCCCTGGGGCCGGACAGAGCACTGATCTCGGCCAGAGCTCTTCACATCGTGTCTCTGGCGGGCTTTGCGGCCTTCGCGGCACTTTCGGGCGGTGGTCCCCTGCGCTGGAGTGCGGTGATTGCGGCCACGGTCATGCTGGGTTGGCAGCACACCCTCGTCACACCTGATGATCTCAGCCGCGTCGATGCTGCATTTTTCACCGCGAACGGCATCCTGGCCGTTACAATGGGCGTGCTCTTCATCGCTGCACGCGCGGTCGGAATGTGACTGAGAACTCAGGAGTTGGGGGTTAGGGTTTAGGGATCAGGGAGAAAACACCGACGCTTTTCGCCGATCTCGCGCTGCTCAGGTCCTGGCGAAAGGTAGACAGTCGTGGTCGGGGCTTGAAATCTCCACCAGCAGAAGATAATTGTGGACGCGGGTATCCCCACCCCCAAGCATTTGGCAGCCCCCGCCCGGCAGGAGAGACACCTTCATCCCTATCCCCGGTCCCCTAATCCCTATCCCCTTGCCCTGCGTTTGGTGCCATCAGTTTCCCCTTGCCGTTGTCAATTGCCGTCGGAGCGGGTTAAGCTCACCCTCGACTGATGCGTTCCGAGAAGATCCCCTTCCGCCACATTGCCCTCGAGGGCCCCATCGGGGTCGGCAAGACCTCGCTGGTCGAAATTCTGGCCCAGCGGTTCGAGGGTGTCATGGTTCTCGAGGATATCTCCAACCCGTTTCTGCCGGCCTTTTACGAGGGGCAGCCCGGCGCAGCTTTCCAGGTCCAGGTCTACTTCCTCTTGTCGCGCTTTCAGCAACAGCGGGAAATCAGGCAGATGAATCTGTTTCAGAGCCTGGTTCTTGCCGACTACACCTTTCCGAAAGACCGGATCTTCGCCTACCTCAACCTGGGGGATGACGACCTCAAGGTCTACGAGAAGTTGTACCCGGTATTGGAACAGGAAGTGGCCAAGCCCGATCTTGTGATCTACATGCAGGCCTCGGTCCCGGTCCTGATGGAACGTATCGCGCAACGCGGACGGGACTATGAAACCGAGATCGACCCCGAGTACCTCAAACGCCTGAGCGAGGCCTATTCCTACTTTTTCTTCCACTATCGGGAAACACCGCTGCTGGTGGTCAACACCGATGACATCGACTTCGTCAAAAACCCCGCCGACCTCGACGCCCTGGTGCAACAGATCATCAGATGCCGACGCGGCACCCAGGTGTACGTGCCGCTCGGATCCTCCCGAACCGAGCTGAGGCCCTAGATTCGAGACCCCCCGAGCAGGAGGCATTGATGCTGCCCCGTGAGCTGTTCCGAAAAGACCCAGAGCGCATCCGACGGATGTTGGAAAATCGCCATACCGAGGCGCCCCTCGACCGACTTCTCGAGGTGGACCAAGAGTGGCGGGACTTGCTGACCACCCTGGAGGATCTCAAGGCCCGGAGGAATGCCGGTTCGAAAGAGATCGGCCTGCTCTTCAGGGATGGGAAGCGGGAGGAGGCAGAGGCTCGCAAGGCTGATATGGCTGGTCTTGGTGATCGGATCAAAGACCTTGAAGAGCGCACCTCACACCTGGAGAACGAGGTTGAGACCCTCGAGTTGACGATTCCCAACCTGCTGGAGCGGGGAGTCCCCGAGGGCGCGAACGAAGACGACAACCAGGAGGTCCGGCGCTGGGGGGATCCGCGGTCATTTGATTTCCCGTGCCAGGCCCACTGGGACCTGGGGCCTGCGTTGGGCATCCTGGATTTCGAGCGTGCCGCCAAATTGGCGGGCGCCCGGTTCGCCGTGCTCAAAGGCCCCGGCGCCTCGCTTGAACGCGCACTGATCTCCTTCATGTTGGACACCCATACCCGAGAGCACGCCTACACGGAGGTCCTGACGCCCTACTTGGTCAACAGTGTTTCCCTCCAGGGGACGGGGCAGCTGCCGAAATTCGCGGACGACCTCTTCCACATCGATGGTCACGACCTCTACCTGATCCCCACCGCCGAGGTGCCGGTGACCAACCTCCACCGGGACGAGACCCTGGACGAGTCCATCCTTCCGCTCCGCTACTGTGCCTTCACCCCCTGCTTCAGGGCCGAGGCCGGATCCCACGGACGGGATGTGCGCGGCTTGATCCGGCAGCACCAGTTCCACAAGGTCGAACTGGTTCAATTGACGATGCCGGGGTCCTCATCTGAAGCACTGGAACAACTGACCGGCCATGCCGAGGCGATCCTTCAACGCCTCGAACTGCCCTATCGCGTGATGACCCTGTGCTCCGGGGATGTCGGCTTTTCTGCGGCCATGACCTACGACCTCGAGGTCTGGCTCCCGGGGCAGAACCGCTACCGGGAGATCTCCTCCTGCTCGAGTTTTTCGAACTTCCAGGCTCGTCGTGCCCATCTACGCTACCGACCGAGCGAAGGCGGGAAAGCCCGCCTGCTGCACACGGTCAACGGGTCGGGCCTGGCCGTCGGCCGGACTCTGGTCGCAGTGCTGGAAAACTACCAGCAGCGGGACGGCTCAGTCGTCGTACCGGAGGTCTTGCGCCCCTACATGGGCGGGTTGGAGCTGATCGAACCGATCCAGGAAGCTGGAGGGCATTGAATCAGGGGCGCAAGAAGCGCCGCCGTTCTATTTTTCGATTTCACTGTATATTCAGGAAAAGGAGAGTACGTATGAAAATCATGGTTTCGAGGTTTCGTCGAGTAGTCATTGTGGTGGCGATCGTTATTGGAACGCTCGGTGGCGGCTGGGTCCAGGCTCAGCAATTGGCTCACTCACAGTTCATCCCTGTGCTGGCACGTACGG
>DAOWGJ010000150.1 GCA_030637505.1 Holophagae bacterium | reverse complement strand
CTTCGCTCGCCGCCCACGCCACCCGCTTTGCGGGTCCACGGTTTCACCGTGATCGCCCTTCGGGCGGTGCGCGATGTCCCAATCTTGCGAGATCACCGATTTTCATTGCGTTCTGCGCCTTTCGCTTCGAAAACTGGTGAGAAGCGCGGGCTAGTCCGATCCTGGTCGAATCCCGCAATCGAGCATGGTCCCCGTTGTTGCCGCTCAAGAAACCTCCATCTTCATAGAGCCAAAAAAAGAATTGAGTCTCAAAATAAGAACCGGATATTCAAGCCTTATCGCGAGCCTCAGCAGTTCTAATTATTGCACAGTTGAGCATTTTCAAGTTTCAAGGCAGCTGAAGGAAGTACCTGGGGCGGTAAGATTCATCCCTCTCGGATCTGCAGTGTATGCTTCAAAAGCGCGATCGATTGGCCCACAAGGGCGCTCTCCTTCAAAGGATTGATCTCCGATCCTGCAACGAAGGTGGGGTCGTGCCGTATGAGTTGAGGAAATGGGGGAGCGTTCCGTTTGGTTTTCCTGATGGGGATGCTCATTTTGAGTTAGACCAACAAAATCCGAAAATAGGTACGAGGCTGGAATGACGATGATGGCAAACACGAAGATCAAACGTATACGACGTTTTGCGGAAGGGACGGGCTTGGTGCTGGTCCTCGCTCTGACCCTGGTTGGATGCAAGGGTGCCGAGGACGAGCCGGCGGCGCGCAATGGCCGTCCTGAAGGCCGCCGTCCTGGAGGGCCGGAAGCCGCTCAGGGCGGCCCGGGAGGCAGGCCGCCACTGCCGACTGCCGCGGTGGCGGTGGAGCAGGTCCGGCGGGGTGATATCGCGACCTACTACTCTGCGACCGCCTCGCTTGATCCCAACAAGGAAGCCGATGTCCTGGCTCGGGTCAACGGGATCATCCAGGCGCTGGCCGCCGAGGAGGGCGATCGGGTCGCCGAGGGGCAGGTTCTGATCGAGATCGAGGATGCGGAATACCGTCACCGGGTGACCCAGGCCGAGGTTGAGTTGCATCAGCAGCGCCTGCAGCTCGAGCGGAGCGAAAAAATGCTGGCCCAGGGTTTGGTCTCCGCCGAGGATGCAGATGCCGCCCGTTCTCAGATGAAGGCCGCCGAGGCCTCGTGGGAATTGGCGACTCTCGAGCTTTCCTACACGCGGGTGCAGTCGCCCTTCAAGGGACGGGTCATTGCCCGCTCTGTCGACCAGGGGCGAACGGTGTCCAACGGCACGGTTCTGTTCACCCTGGCGGACCTCAGCCGGCTCCTGGCCCGGGTACACGTGCCGGCTCGGGAGTTTCGGAACATCCAGACCGACCAGCCGGTTCAGCTGGTCGTCGACTCGACCGGCGACCGTCTGGAGGGCCATATCCTCCTGGTCAGCCCCGTGGTTGACTCGACCTCAGGCACGATCAAGGTAACGGTTGAGATCACCGATTTCCCCTCGAGCACCCGACCGGGAGACTTTGCGGAGGTGTCGATCGTCACCGACCGCCACGATGACGTGCTGGTTGTACCGCGCATTGCCGTTTTGAGGGATCACGAGGAACGGGTTGTCTATGTTGCCGACGGCGACACGGCGGTCCGACGGGTGGTTGAGATCGGGTTCGAGGATGACCGGTTCACCGAGGTCATCGCCGGCTTGGGTGAAGGAGAGAGCGTCGTCGTCCAGGGGCAAAGGTCGCTGGCCGACGGCCAGAAGATCTCCATTCTGGATAAACTCAACCTCGGTGGAAACGGCTCTGACGCGACCGCGCCGTCGGAGGGCTGATGCGCTCCTTTGTCGCCCTGGCGGTACGCCGCCGAGTTGCGGTCTTGATGACAGCGATCGCGTTCGCGGCCTTCGGAGTCGTCGGCTATCAGCGCCTGTCACTGGATCTGCTGCCTGATATCTCCTACCCCTCATTGACCGTTCAAACAGATTTTCCCGATACCGCGCCGGCCGAGGTCGAGAATCTGGTCACCCGGCCGGTCGAGGAGGCTGTCGGGGTCCTGAGAGGTCTGCGATCGATCCATTCGGTGTCCAGACCTGGTGTGTCCGAGGTCACCCTGGAATTTGCCTGGGGCGCCGACATGGATCTGCTCCTGTTGGATGTCCGTGAAAAACTGGATCGCCTGATTCTGCCCGAAGAGGCGGACGACCCTGTCGTCCTGCGCTTCGACCCCTCGCTGGATCCCATCCTCCGAATAGCCCTGGGCAGTCCCGGAGACCTGATGGAGGGGCGGCGCCTGGCCGACCTCAAACTCAAACCGGCATTCGAGACCATCCCCGGAGTCGCTTCGGCCCGCATCAAGGGTGGATTGGAGGAGGAGATCCAGATCGAGGTCGACCAGGAACGGCTGGCGGCCCTGAGAATCCCCCTGAACCGGATCCGCGAGGTCGTCGGCATTTCCAACATCAATCTCCCGGGCGGTTCGCTCAGGGGCGCCGACACCCAGTACCTGATTCGCACAGTTAACGAGTACCAGGACCTGGAGGAGATCGGCGATCTGGTCATCAGCTGGAATCAGGGTTCGGCGGTCCGTTTGAAAGAGGTTGCGGAGATCCGGTGGGGCGCCCGTGAACGGGAGGAGATTACCCGGGTCAACGGCTCAGAAAGCATCGAGATCGCGATCTACAAGGAGGGCGACGCCAATATTGTCGCCACGGCGCGATCCGTTCGGGAGCGACTCGAGGAATTCGAAGACCTGCTTCCCGAAGGCTACAATCTGACCATTCTCTTCGACCAGTCCCGTTTCATCGAACAGGCGGTCCGTGAGGTCCGATTCGCAGCGATCGTCGGCGGCTTCTTGGCGGTGCTGGTTCTGATCGCCTTCCTCCGGAGCGCCCGCGCAACGATCATCATCGCGACCTCGATCCCGTTGTCGGTGCTCTTTACCTTCATGGCGATGTACCGGATGGATATCTCGCTCAATATCATGAGCCTCGGTGGCCTGACCCTGGGGGTCGGCATGCTGGTCGACAACGCGATCGTCGTGCTCGAGGCGATTCACCGCAAGAGGGATGAGGGCCTGGGGTTGACCAGGGCTGCGGTCGAGGGGACCTCGGAGGTCGGAGGCGCCGTCATTGCCTCGACCCTGACGACGGTGGCGGTCTTTCTGCCGATCGTCTTCATCGAGGGCATTGCGGGACAGCTCTTCGGCGACATGGCCATGACCGTCAGCTTGAGCCTGGCAGCTTCCTTGGTGGTTGCCATTTCGCTGATTCCGATGCTCAGTGCGATCGGTGGCCGAAAGAAGGGACAAGACCCCGAACCGCCGTCAGCCACCTCCGAAACCTCCGGAGTCGGGCCTCGCCTCGGTCTGCTTTCTGCAGGCTATGACCGCCTGCTTCGGGTGGCCCTGCGCCGTCGATGGCTGACTCTGATGGTGGCGGCTCTGGTATTTGGCGTTGCGCTTGTCGGAGTCGGCGCCCTCGAGACCGAACTGATTCCCGAAATCTCAGAGGGTGAATTCTTCTTCGAGGCAACCTTGCCCGAGGGCACGACGGTTGGGGCGACTGACCGGACGGTCGTCGCCATGGGTGAGCTTCTCAAAGACGATGATCGCGTGTCGGTGTTCTATTCAACGGCCGGCAGTCGCCTGGTGTCCGGTGGGCTTTCTTTGAGCACCAAGGCGGAACACTATGGCCAGCTCAATGTCGTTTTATCGGATCGGCGTGACGAAGGGGCAGAAGAGGCCGTTGCGCTTGCTCTGCGGGATCACTTCGCGCTCATCCCGGATCTGACGGCAAAATTCGGAAAACCGACCTATTTCAGCCTTAAGACACCGATTGAGATTGTACTTTTCAGTGATGATTTGCAGGCTTTGACTCGCTACACAGGCCGGCTTGAACGGGCGCTCGGTGCGATCGACGGCCTGGTCGATCTGCGTTCATCGCTGGAAGAGGGCAATCCCGAGTTCCAAATCATCTTCGACCGGACTCGGCTGGTCGCCTTGGGGCTTGACATGCGCTCCGTGGCCGAAACCTTGCGCGACCGGGTGCTGGGCGCGGTGCCGACCCGCTTCCGCGAAGAAGATCGCCAGATCGATATTCGGATCCGGAATAAAGAGCCCTTCCGGCAGACGTTTGAGGATGTCAAGAATCTGGTCATCGAGGGGCCCGACGGACGACCCTTGCGGCTGTTGACCGTGGCCGAGGTCGTCGAGGATCGCGGCCCTGCCGAGATCCACCGGATCCAGCAGCAGCGTGCTGCGGTGATCAGTGCCAACCTCGAAGGGCGCAGCCTTGGTGCGGTCGTCGCCGACATCCGCCAGGTACTCGCCGCGGAGACTCCGCCGGCCGGGGTCAGCCCGGAACTGGGCGGGCAGATCGAGGAGATGCAGGTCTCGTTTGACGGCCTTCGTTTCGCCCTGATCCTTGCGGTCTTCCTTGTCTACCTGGTGATGGCGGCTACTTTTGAGAGCTTCGTTCATCCGCTGATCGTGCTCTTCAGTGTGCCCCTGGCCCTGATAGGTGTCGTCTTTGGACTGTTGGTGACGAGCACTCCGGTCAGCATCATCGTCTTCATCGGTGTCGTCATGCTGGTCGGTATCGTCGTCAACAACGCGATCGTGTTGATCGACACCGTCAACCAGTTGCGACGCTCCGGGCTCGAGAAACTCCAAGCCGTACTTCAGGGCGGGCGCCTTCGCTTGCGGCCGATTCTGATGACCACCCTGACGACCGTGCTGGGGCTGGTACCGATGGCCCTGTCCCTAGGCGAGGGGGCCGAATTGCGGGCGCCATTGGCTATCACAGTGTCCTTCGGTTTGGTCCTGTGCACCCTTCTGACCCTGGTGGTCATCCCGGCGCTCTACATGGTCGTTCCGTCGCGCGTGCGGGCGTTTGACGAGGAACTCACCGAGCTGCCTCCTGAAGTGGGCGAGGTCGCCTCATGACTCTGCCGGAACTCGCCATTCGCCGCCCGGTGATGACATTGACGGTGATCATCAGCCTGGTGGTCTTGGGCTCGGTGGCGCTGGTTCGCCTGCCCCTCGGTTTCATGCCCGAGGTTGAGAAGCCGGTCCTCTTCGTTCAGGTGCCCTTTCCCAACTCGACGCCGGAACAGACCGAACGCCTGATCGTGCGACCGATCGAGGAAGCCCTGGGTTCGGTCAAGGGCGTGACGTCGATGCGGTCGAACTGTGATGCGTCCAACGGCCGGATCAATCTCGAATTTGCCTGGGGCCATCAAATGAGCCTGGCACGGGCGGAGGTTCTCGAGCGCATCGACCGGATCCGCGGTGAACTGCCGGACACCATCGGCGACATCACCATCAGCGGCAGCTGGAACTCCCGCGATGAGGAAACGCCGGTGCTCGAAGGGCGCCTGTCATCCAATCTGGACCTCTCCGAAAGCTACGATCTACTGGAACGCAAGATCGTGCGGCCTTTGGAACGGATCAACGGTGTAGCCTCCGTGAGGCTTGACGGTGTCAACCCCAAGGAAGTCCGCATCAATTTGCGCCTGCAGGATCTCGAGGCTCACGGCGTCGACGTGCGCTCGGTCGTCCAGATTCTGCGATCGAGTAATTTCGACCTCAGCGTCGGTGTTATCCGTTCGGCCGAACGGCGTTTCAGTGTTCGCACGGTCGGCGCCTTCCAGACAATCGAGGAGATCTCTCAACTGCCGCTTCGGGCTGACGGCCTACGCCTGGGCGATGTCGCCGAGGTCGTCTACGAAGAACCGCCCCTGGAGTACGGCCGACACCTCGACGGGAATTTTGCGGTCGGTGTCACCGTCACGGGCGAGGCCGACGCCAACGCCGTCCAGATCTGTGATGAGGTTCAACGCCGCGTGGCCGCAATGCAGGTCGATCCGGAGTTGGAGGGTGTCAAATTTCTGATCTGGTTCAACCAGGGTGAGGAGATTCGAAAGACCCTGCGCGACCTGCTCTTCACCGGGATCTTTGGCGCCCTCCTGGCCAGCGTCGTCCTGTACGTCTTTCTCAGGCGTTTCAGCATGACCTTCATCGTGGTGGCCTGCATTCCCTTTTCCCTGATCGTTGCCTGTGGGGCGATCTGGGCGATGGGCAAGACGATGAATACGCTGACATTGCTGGGCCTGATTGTCGGTATCGGCATGCTGGTGGACAACGCCGTCGTCGTCATGGAGAACATCTATCGGCACCAACAGCTGGGCCTGGGCCGGGCGCAGGCAGCGCGAATGGGCGCCCGCGAGGTCTCCATGGCGGTAATGGCCGCCACCGTCACCTCGGTGATCGTCTTCTTGCCGATGGTCTTCAACAAGCCCAGCGAGATGAATATCTATCTCCGGGAGCTGGCGATCACCGTCTGTCTGACCCTGGTGGCCTCGCTCTTTATCTCCCAAACCCTGATCCCCCTGGCGACGTCCCGTTTCATTCGTCTTCGTCCGCCGCGCCGGGCGCCACTGATGCTGGCCATCGAGCGGCGTTATGACCGGATATTGGCCTTTAATCTGCGGCATCGGTGGGTCTCGGTCGTCGTAGGACTCGGGGTCATCGCTTCGGCTGTATATCCGTTCAACCACATCGACAAGAATTTTGACGCCAACCGGTCCGAGGTCTTCGTACAGGCCCGGTACGAATTCTCCGAACCCCTGAGCCTGGAGCGCAAGGAGAAGGTGATCAATTTGGTCGAAGCTGAGCTGCTGCCGCACCGGGAGGAACTTAACGCAGAGCACATCTACAGCTTCTGGTCCGACCGATTCAGTCTGACGCGGATCTACATGAAGGAGGGCTTCGCCAACGATGCGGCCATGGAAGGGACCCGGCGGCTTCTGAGGGAGCTGGTTCCGGAGATTCCAGGCCTCAAGCTCGAGGTGCAGGATCAGGGCGGCATGGGTTGGCGGCGCGGAGGCGGCAAGCGGATCGCATTTCAGATTGTCGGTGAGGACACCGGCGTGCTGTCGGAGCTGGCCGAGGAGGCAAAGCTGCGGATCTCCGGGATTCCCGGCCTGGTCGACTCGTGGGCCTCGACCGAAAGCGGGCAGATGGAACTCTCCATCGATCTCGATCGCGAGTTGGCAGCCCGGTATGGCGTCGCCTTCAATCAGCCCGCTGAGGTCGTCGCCTTGACCTTCCGGGGTCGCCGGCTGCAGCGTTTCAGAACCGCCGACGGTGAGAGGGAGATGCGCCTGACCCTGGACGAACAGGATGAGGAAACCATTTCCCAGCTGCGCAACCTGCCGGTCTGGGGGTCAGACGGCGAGAAGATCCCCCTGGCTTCGCTGGCTACATTCAGCCTGGCGCCGGGCCCGGAACGCATTCGCCGGGACAACCGTAGGACCAGCGTCTGGGTCGGAGGACGCTATGAAGAGGGCACGATGGCCGACTATTTGCCGGCGGTGAAGCAAACGATGGATTCGATGGAATTTCCATACGGCTACCACTGGACGATGTCCGAGTGGATCAGCCGCCAACAGGATCAATCCAGGGACTTCCTGATCGATTTGGCCCTCGCGCTGCTGCTGGTCTTTGCGGTGATGGCCGGCCTGTTCGAGAGCGTTCGTCAGGCGATCGGTCTCATGGTGTCTCTGCCCTTCGCCGTTGCCGGCGCCTTTTGGACCTTGTGGATAACGGGAACGGACTTCGATCAACCCGCTGCCATCGGCCTTCTCCTGTTAATTGGTGTCGTCGTCAACAACGGCATCG
>DAOWGJ010000068.1 GCA_030637505.1 Holophagae bacterium | reverse complement strand
CCGCGCAGGGTCTTGTGGGTCGTCGTGGTGACAAAGTGGCAATGGGGCACCGGTGAGGGGTGGAGGCCCGTGGC
Source organism: Holophagae bacterium (assembly GCA_030637505.1). GTDB lineage: Bacteria > Acidobacteriota > Thermoanaerobaculia > Thermoanaerobaculales > Sulfomarinibacteraceae > DAOWGJ01. Next base: position 3,072 of record DAOWGJ010000068.1, on the reverse strand, counting down.
CACCAAGCCGGCAATGTGGGCGATGTCGGCCATCAAGAGCGAGCCTGCCTCGTTTGCGATGGCCCCCATGCGCTCGAAATCGATCGTGCGAGGGTAAGCCGAGGCACCACAGACGATCAGTCGCGGCTTGTGTTCCAGGGCCAGTTCGCGCACCACGTCGTAGTCGATCGTTTCGGTTTCCTTGTCGACACCGTAGGCAACAACGTTGTACTCCATCCCTGAGAAATTAAGAGGATGACCGTGGGTCAGATGCCCGCCGTGCGTCAGGTCCATGCCCAACAGGGTGTCGCCGTGCTTCATCACCGCCAGGTAGACCCCCATGTTGGCTTGGGCGCCGGAGTGCGGCTGGACGTTGGCATGGTCGGCGCCGAAGAGCTCTTTGGCCCGATCCCGTGCGAGGTCTTCGGCCACATCAACGTGCTTGCACCCGCCGTAGTACCTTTTGCCCGGATAACCTTCGGCGTACTTGTTGGTCATCACTGAACCCATCGCCGCCATGACACCCAGACTGACGAAGTTCTCCGAGGCGATCAGCTCGAGACCCTCGTTTTGCCGATGGCGCTCGGCCTCAAGGGCCTCGGCAACTGCCGGATCACTTGCCGCAACACAGGCGTTGTGCATTTGAAAGAAGTCAGCTCTTTTGATCTCGGTCATGATGTCTCCCATAGGCTCTTTGCGGTTCAACTGGGTTCAGCCTCCGGCGGGCTAAATCTCGATCTTATCGACGCGCCGCTGGTGGCGGCCGCCTTCAAACGGCGTGCTCAGGAACACTCGAACGATCTGCTCGGCCACCCCAATTCCCAGTACCCGGGCGCCAATGCACAGAACATTTGCGTCGTTGTGTTTTCTGGCCATCGCCGCGGTGTAGGCGTCGTGGCACAGAGCTGCCCGGATGCCGGCGTGACGATTGGCCGCCATGCTCATGCCCAGACCTGTGCCGCAGATCAAGATACCCTGCACCCCGTCGCCACGCCCGACACCCTCGGCCAACCGATGGGCAAAATCGGGGTAGTCCACCGACTCCACCTGTCTCACGCCCAAATCATCCACCTCGTGTTGCATCTCCTTGAGGAAGGTCACCAAGTGCTGTTTCATCTCGAATGCTGCATGGTCCGAAGCGATGAGGATCATCGCAAACCTCCAGGAAAACTCTGCTCGGGCGTCGGCTGCTCAAAGGAACGGTATTCCTCGAGGGCAAAACGGTCGCTCATGCCCGCGAGGTGATCCACGATGAGGCGGACGAAGCCCGGCGAGGCATGGTAACGATCGCGCACCTCCTTCGCAACCGCACCCAGCGGCACCCCCCGGAGATAAGGAAAACCCAGCTCATCCCGGGCGCGCAACAACACGTAGGAAGGCAGGGTCCGCGGGTTGAGCCAAAAGGCACGAAAGAGAGCCGTCATCACCTTGCGCGCCCTCCAGTCCTGCCGGTTGACCTGGGGGTGGTTGATGATGAACCGATAGATGAAGGTCTTGAGTTCGATGAAGAGCTGATGAACATCGTCTGAAAACCACACCGCTGCTCGGGGAATGGGCGGCTTCGCAGCGATGAACGAGCGGCGGTCGGTGAATTCAAACCGTGCCGCCACCAAACGCAACATTTCCGCCGAGTTTTCGATGACGTCGGTGACGAAGAGGCTGATCATGCCCCGGATCAAGAGGTTCTGGCGCAACCACCGGCGGTCTTCCTTTTGGTATTCCGGGCCCAGACGGTCGATGACGACCCGGGCAATCTCCAATTCCTCCACCGCATCGAACCGAACCGACCCCGCCCTGAGGCCATCCTCGAGGTCGTGGGTCTGTTGGGCGATCTCGTCGGCAACCGCCACTACCTGGCCCTCAAGATGGCAGGCATCCACAAGAGCAAGGCCCTCCGGGTTGGGCAAGGGGAAGGCGAAGCCGTCACTCCAGGAAGTGTGCTTGAGGATGCCTTCCCGCACCTGGTCGGTCAGGCCCAACCCGGGGTGGTGATAGCGGCGCTCCAAGAGATCGACCACCCGCAGCGAGTGGTAGTTGTGCTTGAACGTCCCTGCAGCGGCCACAACCTCCGGGGGCAAAGAGATCTCGGACACATCGCCGGCCAGAATCTCCTTCAAGACTGTTTCCCCTGTGTGGCCGAAGGCAGTGTGGCCGAGATCATGACCCAAAGCGATCGCCTCGACCAGGTCCTCGTTGAGCGCCAGGGCCCTTGCAATGGTTCGACCCGCCTGCGCGACCTCCAGGGTGTGGGTCAACCGAGTCCTGGGATGGTCGGCCAGGTGGGGAACGAAAACCTGGGTCTTGTGTTTCAGCCGGCGAAAAGCCCTGGAGTGGAGGATCCGGTCGCGGTCCCGTTGAAAGGCCGGACGCAGGGGATCATCAGGATCGTCGACGCCGGAACGGGTCGCCTCGGCCGAGGGTGTCGCCCACGGGGCCAAACGCCGGCCCTCGTCGTTTTCCAAATACTGCCTGTCGTGAATCTCAAACCTATTCCACACGATCAGCCTCCCATGCCCAAGAGAGCCCCAACCAATCGCAGACTACCCGCCGCGAGGACGGGATTGCCCAAGATGGCCACGGCATCAGCGGGCCCCGGAGCGGCGACGGCACCCGGAAAGGCCCCGAGGAGAGCCTCGACGGGCATGCTTCTCGGATCCTCCAAAGGACAGACTGCAACCTCGCCGACGACCGGCCGAAGGACGTCGGCCATCTCTCGTACGGGTTTATCGTCAAGACAGGCAAAGACCAGATTATAGCGGACGGGTTGCTTTCTGAGGTAAGCCGCCAGACTTTGGGCCGCCTCGAGATTGTGCGCCCCATCCAGGAGGACCGAACGGTCTCCAACCAACGTTTTGGAGAGTCGGCCGGGCCACCGGGTGCCGCGGAGAGCTTCAACGACCCTCTCCGGTATCAGCGGGCCGATCCAGCCCAGTTCACGACAGGCTTCTGCCATCGCCATGGCCAGTTGCAGATTGCCCCGTTGATGCTCCCCCTCGAGGGGAATCCCCAATTCAATCCAGTCGGAGCCGGACAATCGCATCTGGACGATCCCGGGGGTGGCGGAAGGTCGGGTTTTCACCAACACCGACGCCT
>DAOWGJ010000370.1 GCA_030637505.1 Holophagae bacterium | reverse complement strand
TGGTCGGACTGAAATCTGAGGTGTGGGAGGATGGTCCTTTTAACGCCCAACGTTCAACGTTCAACTTCGAAGTCATCGGTCTTTAATCCGAAGGCCGTCGGCCAGTTCGTCGATATCATCCGGCCGGATCTCGACGCCGTGTTTCTCAAGCAAGAGGCCGCATTCGCGGATCGCTTCGACCAGCGCGGGGCCTGGTTGCCCAGTGCGGATTCCCTTGATCAGACGATCGACGATGTCTTGCCACTCGTGCTTCTCGACGGCGCGGTTGATCGCCTCGTCACCGATGACGATGACCCGTTTCTCAAACAGTGCCAGGAAGATCAGGATGCCGGTCCGTTCTCGTGTGGCGAAGACTTCTTCTTCGAGGAAGGCCTGCCGTGCCCGGCGCCCAACCCTGAGATCCAGGGTCTCGAGTGAAACCATCGCTCGGCGAAGGCCGGGCCAGAGCCGTGCCAGGAGAAAGCCGATCGCCGCACCGGCGGCGGTCGGGGCAGTGATCCACAGCCAGGGCATGCCCAGCCAGTATCCCCCGATGGTATAGATGATTCCGGCGGCGAGGGCCGTCGCGAGTGCCCCGAATGCCGCCGCCTTCCAGGCGGCCTCGTCATAGTCGTCACAGGCGCCGACGACCACCGGGACGATCTCCCCCGAGGTTCGTTCTTCGGCTTCGCCTGTCGCCCGGCGGATGGCCTCAAGGTCGGCTTCGGAGAAGAATTTGTCGGGTTTCACGGCGCTATTCTCTATGAGAAATCGACCGTCGGGGCCTGGTCAGCGCCTTGATCGCTTTCGAAGTAGGGCTTGGGTTCATCAAAGCCGAACCACGAGGCGATGACCGAAGTCGGGAAACGCCGCCGCTTTGTGTTGAAGCTCCGGGCGACCTCGTTGTATCGCATTCGCTCGACCGCAATGCGGTTTTCGGCGCCCTCGAGCTGGGCCTGCAGGTCGCGGAAATTCTGGGTCGACTTGATGTCGGGATAGCGTTCAACGACGACAAGCAGCCGGGACAGGGCCGATGAGAGCCCGCCCTGGGCCTGTTGAAATGCCTGCATCTGTTCGGCCGTCGGCGTGCCGCTGACGTTGATGCTGCCGACCTTCGAACGTGCCTGGACCACCTGGTTGAGGGTCTCCTGCTCGAAGTCCGCAGCACCCTTGACGGTAGCGACCAGGTTGGGAATCAGATCGGCGCGCCTCTGGTAGACGTTCTCTACCTGGGCCCAGGCGGAGTCAACGGCCTCATCGAGCCCGACAAGGCCGTTGTAGGCCGAGATGCCGTACGCGACGATGCTGAAGGTCAGAACCAGGACGAGAACGAAACATCCGATGGCTGCAGATTTCATGGTTTTCTCCTCGGGGGTATCGTAACGCCGGGGATCTTATTCGACAACCCTGGACCAGACCGTCCGAAAGTGTGGAGGCATGCCTTCCAGGGCCTTTTCGACCTCCAAAATCAGGGTGCCATGTGGAGTGGAAAGTATGAGTTGGCTGATGTCCCAGAGGTCCTGCGGGCCTCCCGCATAGAGCTTGAGGAGGATGAGATCCACTTTTCCGACAACGGGCAATTCGAGACCTTCAAAGATCGCCGTTTCCGGGCTTTCGATGACCCGAGCCTGCCACCCACCGTGGCTGACGATGAGATCGACCGGACGTTGGCCTGGGCTCTCGAATCGAACGACTCCCCGGAGAGGATCGTCGGCATCACCATGTCGAATTTCGATATCGAACCCCTGAGAGATCAGGTCTGACCACATCGCCACCTTGAGTACTCGGGGATCGAGGGTCATCAGGTCGATGTCGATGGTCGAACGGCTGACGCCATGGGCGGCCATCGCCGAGGCGCCGATGACGACGAAGGAGATGTGCTCGTTCGAGAGAACTTCTACTACCCGGGGCAGTAACATCAGCCAGCCTCGTCCTGCATGCATCGACACGGACGACGACCCTGTTGCCGTTGGCGGCGGAAATGGGCCAGTGCTGCTGCCCGGGTCAGGCCATGCGTTGCCCGGAAAGATTCCAGGTCGGCCTCGCCGAGTCTGAATGCCAACGCTACCCGGTCCTCCGCCGATAAGTTTTCGACGAGATCCCGGTTCCGCATTCGAAGAAAGGCCGCCAGTTTGCTCATGCCTCATTATCGCATTCTTTCGATATACTCCACTCATGTGGAGAGAGATGCTCGCAGAGCCCCGGGTGCGCCGGGCCTACATTCTGACCAAGATCGGGGTCTTTGCCGCTGCGGCGGTTGCGACGATCCCGCTGGCCCACTTCCTCGGCTCCAAGGCCTGGGTCGGTCTGGGGATTTTCGGCCTGGTGCTCGTGACCTTGACCGTTGCCGTACTCTCGATCGGGAGGGCTCAGTGCGAGATCGAATCTGTCCAGCCTGACGAGGGCGAGGAGCGTGCCGAGGATCCCGACCGGGCCGAGCCGGTATGTCTTCCGGTGGAGGACTTCATCGACCTCCATCCTTTCCCGCCACGTGATATCCCCGACGTGGTCGAGAGCTACTTGGAAACTGCCCTCGCCCAGGGTTTCTCCGAGGTTCGCCTGATCCACGGCCGTGGCATCGGCGTGCAGCGGGAACGGGTGCGCTCGGTCCTGTCCCGCCATCCGGCCGTCGTGTCGTTCACCGACGCTGGGTCCGACCGCGGCGGGTGGGGGGCGACGGTTGTCAGATTGGGACGGAGGGTGGAGCTCATGAGTTCAACCCTCGATACTGGAAACTAGAAACTGGATACTGCCGGCAGCAGTGAAGTGCCCCAGGATGCACGACGGGAGCGCGGGGCTTCCGCCCCGCATCGTACCCTCAGGGTTCACTATTGACGTGCAAATGGTTGCTGCCAACTGCCTCGATAATCGCCAGTGTGGAGAATTACTCGTGGTCGGCCCCGGAGATTTTTCCTGTCTTCGACGTCGTTGGTGGATTAGCGCCTCGAATCCCTGGTCAATTCAATCGGATAGGCGGGTCGAGTTTCCAGTTTCCAGTATCGAGTTTCTAATGCGGCCACCTGGCCGCATTCGAGGTAAACTCCCGGAGAGGAGACACTATGAGGACGGTATTCCTGGCTGCAATGATCACGATTCTTCTTGTCCTGCCGACACAGGCCGTTGAGTTTCTGGGCGTTGAACTCTGCACGGATCGCATGAGTACAGCGGTTGTACTGCCCCATGGTTCGCCGATGACGCTTGAAAGTGCGGAGGTCGGTGACCAGGGCGCCTTGCTGCTCGTCCTGAGGTCTGAGGACAGGCAAATCCTGGATCAGATCGACGATTTGATGACTGACTACACCGGGGTGAGTGGTGTCGGGGACGAAAAGAGCCTTCAGTGGTCCGGCCGGCAAATCACCGCCTTCGCTCAGGTCTTGAAAAAGAAACTTGCGGTCTTGGCCGTCAGCACCTCGGACGACTGCCGGGAGGACGCAGAGGTCGTTCCTGCCGCGGCCGAGGTCGCGTCCACGGTTCCCTCGCCGGAGGTCAAACCGACCGGTATTGCCGAGGCCGGGGCGGGTGTTGAGCCGGCAGCATCGGCCGTACTGGTCCCGGTCGGGGCGGTATTGGCGGAACCCGCGGCCGACCAGGCCGAAGCGGAGGTTCATGAGGACACCGAGAGGTTGGATTTCACCCTTGAAGGCGAACTGAGGCACGAAGCCTTTTCCGATGACTGGGTCGACGTCATGGGCGTCGTCGTCAATAACACCGCCGACGCTTACAAGATCGCCACCTTTGACCTCAGCCTGTGGGACCAAACGGGGCGTCTGATCTGTGTTGATACGATCTCGGTCTCGGTTCTCAAGAGCGGTCAGCACCGTGCCTTTCGGGACTCGATTCAGTGTTCCGGCTACACGGCCGACGCCGTTGCCAGGACTGAGTTGCAATTCGCCGGTGGGCACTGATCTGGCACCGGGTCGGGAAGGCCAGGAGGTTTTGAGATGAAAAGAACATGGGTAGGTGTGGCGGTGGTTTTGGTGGGACTGGGTGTGGCCTTCGCCTGTGGGAGCGATTCCGGAACGACAGAGGAGCCTGACGAAAAGCCGTCGGTGCAGGCGGCCAACCCGGTTGCCGATCAAATGCTTCGAGACGCTTCGTTGGAGGGACAACTCGACCTCATGGTGGTGGCCGTCGACAATGGCGCGGGGATCGACTCTCGGGACGCTGACGGCCGGACGGCGCTGATGTATGCGGCCTTCAACGGCCACCCGGACTGTGTTCGATGGCTGCTGGAACGAGGAGCAGCCGTGGGGGCACGTGAAAACCTGGGCCGAACCGCACTGATGTTTGCTTCCACAGGGCCGTTTCACGAGACCGTTCAGTTGCTGCTCGAGCACGGAGCCAATCCCCACGACGCAGACCAGTACGAGGGTTGGACATCTCTGATGTTTGCCGCCGGGGAGGGCCAATTGGAGGTCGTCCAGGTGTTGCTCGAAAACGGCGCCAACCCATCCGCCGAAGACTCTGACGGTGACGTCGCAGCGGACCACGCCGCCAAGAACCGCCACCCGGAGGTTGAGGTCTTGCTGCGAAAGGCGATGCAATGAGTTCGGCGTGCGGGCCCTGAGGGACCCGCCTACAGGGAAACGACAATCTTTGTAGGCAGGTCCTTTAGGGCCTGCTTTTCGGGGCCCTTGGCGGCCTCCTCAAGCAGGAATGATGATGTGATCGGTGCCCTCCTCGTCCGCCCTCTCGGCATCCTCCAACAGGCACTGCAGTGTCTGCCTCACCAGGCTTTCGACCGTCACTCCCTGGCGTTCGGCCTGGTCCGCGTAGGCCCGGTAGTGGTCCTCGGGGACATCGACGCAGATTTGAACCTTGGTCATGATTTTGCCTCCCATGAAGCGGTCGGAACCGCCTTGAAGCCGTAGCAGAGAATGCCCGAGCGCGCCTCCTTGCGGATCAGGCGGAACTCGAGTGAGACATCCATCCCGGGGCCGACCGATGACGGATCGCAGTCGACCACCTGAGCCATGAAACGGGCTTTTTCCGGCGTCTCGACGACCGCGATCGCGTAGGGCGCCTCGAAGAGAAAATCGTCCGGAGCGATATGGATCACCGTTGAGGTGATGATCTTTGCGGTCTTCGACAGGGTCACGGGCTCTGATTCTTTCCCTCGGCACCCTGGACAGATGAGGCGCGGTGGGTAGTTGACCTTGCCGCAGCCGGAGCAGCGGGCGGCCTCGAGCCTCAAACGAGAGGGGACTTCTCTCCAGTATCTCGGGCTTGGCATGGCTACATCCTTTCCAGAATATGAACGACAGAGCTGGCTCCGGACCCGCCCATATTCTGTGCGAGGCCGAGACTGGCGCCCTGCACCTGGCGGGCACCAGATTCGCCACGAAGTTGTTCGAAGATTTCGATGATCTGTGCGATCCCTGTCGCACCTACCGGGTGCCCTTTCGCCTTGAGACCTCCACTGGTATTGACGGGAATCCTTCCGCCAAGAGCGGTCAGACCGCTTGCCGCCGCACCGGCTGCCTGGCTTCGCTCGACCAGGCCGAGGGCCTCGATACAGCAGATCTCCGAGATGGCGAAACAGTCGTGGACTTCGGCAACATTGATGTCACCGGGACCGACGCCTGCCATGGCGAAGGCGCGTTCAGCCGAAAGTTGGACCGAGTCCAGGAAGGCGGGGTCCTTTCGGTCGGCGAGAGCCATCGCCGAGGTTGCCTGCCCCGTTCCGAGGATCTTGATCGGCTGATCGGTGTACTTCTTTGCCTGATCCAGGGGACACAGCAGAACCGCAGCCGCACCGTCGCTGACGGGTGAACAGTGCAGCAGGCGCAGGGGCTCGGCAACCAGAGTCGAGTTCATCACCTGCTCGAGGGTGAATTCACGCGGAAACTGTGCCTTCGGGTTGAGGGCGCCGTGACGGTGGTTCTTGACCGAAACCCAGCTGAGGTCCTCTTCGGTGGTGCCGTGGGCCTCCATGTGCGCTCGCGCGATCATGGCATAGAGGCCTGGGAAGGTAATGCCGTGATAGACCTCGAGTTCCTGATCCGCGGCGGTGGCCAGGACATTGGTGACATCGGCGCCGTCGTTCATCTTTTCGACGCCGGAGGCCAGGACCAGGTCGCTGGCGCCCGAGGCAACTTCGAAAAAGGCCGTTCGAAGCGCAATGCCTCCTGACGCACAGGCGGACTCGACGCGGGTCGAGGGAACTCCGGCCATGCCGATTTGATCTGCCATCAGCGGACCGAGGTGTTCCTGTCCCACGAAACAGCCGCCGGACATATTGCCGACGTAGATTGAATCCAGATGATCCACCCCTGCTTTTTTGATCACGTCCAACGCCGCCTCGGCAAAGAGTTGCCGCAGGCTCATCTCCCACAGTTCGCCGAAGGGAGTCATGGCGGCTGCGACAATTGCAACTTCACGCATAGTTTTCTCCTTTGACCTGAGATGAGTGATTCTGTCGGATGAGATTCGCCAAATCCTTGAGGCTCTGGTGCT